>JBKJSR010000416.1:0-5975 GCA_046594355.1 Bryobacter sp. | reverse complement strand
ATATCCGCCATGGATTTAGTCTATGAGACAAAATGGCGAAAGCAAGGGGGTGGTTGAAAATTAGCGCCACAAGTTGCTGACGGAAGTGAGGAGGAGTGGTTCGGCAACCGTTGCGATCTGCGAGAGGAAGCTGGTCTGGTAGGAAGGCCTTGCCGTGCCGATATCCATGGGGCTGTAATCGCTGCGGGCCGATGTTGCGACGGATTCAATTTGTGCTTTCGCTGGATGGCGACGGGTGGAGGATAGCGGCTCCGTTGAGCTGATTAAAAATTAGCGCAACAATTTGCGGACGGAAGCGAGGAGTAGTTCTTCGGCATCGGTTCCGACGCGCGAGACAATGCTGGTCTCGTAGCCGCCTTCGGCGTAAGCCTTAGCCGTCCCGATATACATTGGGCCGTAATCGCCATAGGCCGCCATTGCGACCGATTCATTTTTGCGCTCCTGCTGTGCGGCAATCTGATACTCGACGAAGAGCTCGCCGGGCATGTGAAGGATAGCGGCTCCGTCGAGTTGCAGGGATTGCAGAAGAATGTTCGGCTCGCCGGATTGGCAGCGCTGCCACCAAGCGAGATAGCGTGCGGCACTGGCTCGATCTTTGGGGAGAGCGCCAGGGCTGTTGAGAGTATCGCGGATCGCAGCTTCAGAAAATTCAACGCCGGTGCGGTGGTTGAGCGTTATGGGCTCGCTGCGCCATTCGAGGCGGCCGACCGGCCGCCGTTGTGCGCTTTTGAGAGAAGCCTTCATCGCCGTGGCAATGCGATCGGCGAGGCGAGCGCGGTTTTCGGGAGCGCCATCGTTGTACTTGCCCGCACCAATGTTGCCGGCCGCACCGGTGAAATAGACGTGGAAGCCGGGTAGGGATTCGCGGGCGATGCCGACGAAGTCCGGGTTGACGATACCCTTGCCGTAATAGGACATCGGGTGGGTTGCGTAGTAATGCAGGCTGGCGATTGCCCGCTCGCCATCGTAGAAGCCGACGGTGCGCAGCACGGGGTCGATCACGCCGTCGGGCGCATCGCAATATTCGGAATTGCGGCAGGCGGTAAAGCGCTGGAAGACAAACTGTTTGCCGTCCGGAGAGAGGATGCGCCGGTTGGAGGCAACACGATCCACGGGTGCGCTGCTTGTCGAGTAATGAGAGACCTTCTGCGGCTTGGCGATTATGATGGCACCTGCGACCCGGTCGACTGCCGTGCGGCAAAACTCAACGGGTGTCAGCAGGCCGGTGCGAATGTTGGCGGGGAGGAGTGCGGCTGCGCCGGAATCGTCGCCCGGAGCATCGTGCTGGTGAACGGTCTGCACGGCGACGCGGTCGGGAGTGGTGCCGACGGCCTTGGCGAGCGTCGAACGCCAGTGCAGGTGGGATTCGCCACCGATTCCGAGCCAGTCTACGGCGCACAGCACGATGGGCTTTTGTCCCGTTGGATAGAGCACGACGCCTTTGGCCAGCAACGGCGATTCGACGCTGACAGCAGGGACGACGAGCGAATAGCACAGAGGCGAGCCGGGAGGGGGCGTGACGTCCACCGAAAAAGTAGCGGCCCGCAGGCCCGGACGAGCGGCCAGCGCGGGTGCGGCGAAGAAGAGGTGCCGTCTCGTAATCATGCTCTTTATGATAATCTTCTGAGTAAGCCCCCACGTTAATATTTCTAAGGACTTGCACAGAAATACCATGCCACGTCTCAATGCCAATCCCGCCTCCTGCCATGCGATGCAACGCCGTCATTTTCTGAAGGCCGGCGCAGCACTTCTCGCACTTGAAAATTTCCCGCATCACCTCTATGCAGGCTCGAAGAAATCCGCTCAGGACCGTGTTTTATTGGGCCCGGCAAAAGTTCCAGTGTCGCGGCTGGCGATGGGCACGGGGACGAACGGGGTGGGTGGCAGTTCGAATCAGACCAAGAAGCTTGGCTTTAAGGGGGTGTCGGAATTGTTCCGCGCCGCCCATGATCAGGGCATCTTCTTCTGGGATTCTGCGGATCAGTACGGCAGCCATCCGCACTTGAAGGAAGCGCTGAAAACCGTTCCGCGCGATAAGGTGACGATTATGAGCAAGTCTCGTGCGCTTACCGCCGCAGACATGCGCGCGGACCTCGACCGTTTTCGTCGCGAAATTGGAACCGACTACATCGATATCCTGCTGATGCACTGCATGATCGACGACGATTGGGATGTCCGTTACAAGGGTGCGATGGATGTTTTGAGCGAGGCCAAAGAGAAGGGCATCATCCGGACCAAGGGTACGAGTTGCCACACGCTGGGTGCGCTCAAGGCTGCGGCGAGAAGTCAGTGGGTAGAAGTAGATCTTGCACGCTGGAACCCCGCCGGAGCCGCGATGGACGCAGCGCCCGAAGTGGTGGGCGAAGTCTTGAAGCAGATGAAGGCATCCGGCAAGGGCATCATCGGAATGAAGGTGCTGGGGGCAGGCAAGCTTCGCACCAAGGCGGACGAGGCGATCCAGTGGCATTTGGCGCAAGGCCTGACCGATTGCTTTACGATCGGCAGCGAGAGCCGCGCCGAAATGGAAGATTTGCTGAACAAGATTCCAGCCGCGTCTACGCGCGGGTAAACGAAATTTTCAAGGAGAAAAGAAATGATAAAAAAACAATGGTTGGGCGCACTTGCAGGCATTGGTGCCTGTCTGGTTGGAACGATGCTCGTCGCACAAACTCCAAAGAAGAGTGGCGCAAAGATTCTGCAGCCGCAGATGACCGTCGCCGCCGACGCCGGTACTTACGAAAAGCCGATGGGCAAGCTGGGTGAAGTAGTTAAGCCCGGTGAGGAATGGTCCGCCACAACTCTTGGAGCCTCTGTCGACGGCAAGCCAAACGCCGGTGCCAAGCCGATCACGATCGCCGGTGAAATCCTGGATTTCTCCTGCTATCTGCAGATAGGCAAGCGCGGCGACAAGCATCGCGCGTGTGCGCAGAAATGTTTTAAGGCCGGGCAACCGATTGGCCTGCTCGCCAAGGACGGTTCGCTTTACCTGTTGATGGAAGAAGAGCATGACCTGCGCCGCGATGGCCTGACCGACTTCCGCACGGCCGCCATCGAGCACGTTGCACACATCATGGAAGTAAACGGGACGCTCTGGTCGCACAACGGTGTGAAGGCCATTTACGTTCACGGCTACACGAAGAAATAGGAGCGCAATGACGCTTTCGTACTTGTCCCGGCTGGCGCTAATCGCGCCAGCCTTTGCCATCTTTGCCGCAGACCCGGCACTTGAAGTGCCGCTTGGTTTGTTGCCGATCCGTTTTCCCAAAGAGAATCCCTATACGCCCGAGAAGCGCGAGCTCGGACGCTTGCTCTATTACGACAAGCGCCTGAGTGCGGACGGCACCGTGGCTTGTGCCACCTGTCACGCTCCCGAAAATTCGTTTGCCGACAGTAAGTCGGTGAGTAGCGGGATTCGGGATCAGAAGGGTGGACGTAGCGCGCCGACCGTTTTCAATCGCGCTTATTCGCTCGCGCAATTCTGGGATGGCCGTGCGAAGACGCTCGAAGAGCAGGCGGGTGGACCGATGCAGAATCCGATCGAGATGGGTAACACGCACGATGTCCTAGTGAACACGCTGCGGGGTATACCCGGTTACCGCGCCCGCTTCAAGCAGGTTTTCGGCAGTGAAAAATTTGGGATCGATGAAGTGACCAAGGCGATTGCCACCTATGAACGCACCGTGCTCTCGGGCAACTCGCCTTACGACCGTTACAAGGCCGGAAACAAAAAAGCCCTGAGCGCCGAACAGGTTCGTGGAATGGATGTTTACTTCAACAAAGCGAAGTGCGACCAGTGCCACGAGGGTGTGAATCTGACGGCGAACTCCTTTCACAACATCGGTGTTGGCACGGACAAACCGAACCCGGATGAAGGCCGATCCGCTGTTACAAAGAATCTGGCGGACTGGGGTGCTTTCAAGACGCCCACTCTGCGCGAGATCGCACGTACCGCGCCCTATATGCACGATGGCAGCATCGCGACGCTGGAAGAAGTTGTCGATTACTACGACAAGGGCGGGGTTGCGAATAAGAACCTCGACGAGCGCATCAAACCTTTGAAGCTGAGTGCGGGCGACAAGAAGGACCTGGTCGAGTTTCTGAAGGCGCTCAATGGCGAAGGCTGGCAGGCCAAGCTCGTGGCCCCTACGGTATTTCCCAAGTAAGGAATCAAGTGACATCAAGACGGAACGTTTTAGGCGGCCTCGGTATGGGGGCCGCCACCCTTTTGTTTGAGACGGGTTGCGGCGGCGAGAAGAAGATCGTCATCGGTGTCGTTCCCAAGGGACGTGCGCATCTGTTCTGGCAGAGCGTGCAGGCGGGTGCGATTTCAGCGTCCCGCGAAACGGGCGTCGAGATCTCCTGGAATGGTCCGGCGACCGAGTCGGACTTCAACGGGCAGTTGCAAATTGTGGACTCGATGATCAATCGCCGCGTCGATGCGATCTGTCTCGTGCCGATCGACAAGAAGGCGATGGTGAGCGTTGTGGAGCGGGCGGCAGCGCAAAAAATCCCCGTGATCATCTTCGATTCCCCTGTGGATACAGACAAGTTCGTCAGCCAGATTGCGACCGATAATTATGCGGCCGGTGCCATTGCCGCCGAGCGCATGGGGGAGATTCTGGGCGGTAAGGGGGTTGTTTTGATGGTGGCGGTGCAGCCTGGTGCCGCTTCTACCATGGCTCGCGAAAGCGGTTTTGAAGAAACGATCGCCAAGAAATTCCCCGAAATCAAGATTGCCGACAAGCGCTACGGGATGGCCGATTACGCGAAGAGTCTTGCGGTGGCCGAGAACATGCTGACGGCGCATCCGAATGCGACTGGTCTGTTTGCATCGAACGAATCCAGTGCCGCAGGCGCGGCGCAGGCATTGCGCGGACGCGCGAATTCGAAGTTGAAGATGGTCGGCTTTGATTCTTCCGCCCCGCTAATCGAGGATCTGCGCAAAGGGCTCATCGACTCGCTTGTCGTGCAGCAGCCCTTCAAGATGGGTTACGAGAGTGTGATCGCGGCGGTGAATCAGCTTGCGGGTAAGCCCGTCGTGAAGATCAACAATCTGGAGCCAAAGCTGGTGAGTGCGAAGAATGTGGATACGCCTGAAATTCAGGCGCTCGTCAATCTGGATCTCAAAAAGTATTTGCCTTAAACCAGCTTCCAAGCAGGAATTAACCGCTGCGCAGATACCCAACGGGTGAATAGCCTTAAAGGGCCAGCAGCTTTTGTTCCGGGCATCTCAACGCGTTTGGGCCAAGGGAAGTGCCGGAAGCAGGTTAAAGCTCTTTGATACGGATCTTGCGGAAAGACACTGGCTTGTCGGGATTAAACTGCAAGCCGATGTGGCCGCTCTTCGATTTGTTGTCCTTGGCGTCGAGGACTTTTTTACCGTTCAGCCTGACGACGATATTTGGCCCAATGTGCGACACCTCATAGGTGTTCCATTCATTGGGTCTGATTTTTGACGGAGTGGCTTCGGCGACGTCTACAATCGAGCCGGTGCGGAAGTCCTTGCGCTCATCAAAAATTTGCAGCTCGTAGCCTGTTTCATGAGGTTTGCCGACTGCGGAGCTGCGCAGAAAAACGCCGCTGTTGCCGTCGGCGGTGGTTTTGAATTCGAGCCTGAGTTCGTAATCTTTGTAGGTCTCTTTGCTACGGAGCCAGGTGGATGGACCCTTGTCGACAGTGATCACACCGTTCTCGACACGAAAATTTGCGCCTCCGACATTGACCCATCCCTTGAGGGTTTTGCCGTCGAAGAGATCCATCGCGCTAAGGAGTAGAAGAAGAGGTAAGAGCATATTTTTAATGGTGCACCCGGCTGGACTCGAACCAGCGACCCTTTGCTTAGAAGGCAGTGACGGTACCGTCTCATTCTAAACTAGTTAATTTCTACGCCGTTAAAAGAAATGACCATAGAGAGATCCTTGCGCAGCCTCTGCGTCTTATTTTAGCGAAACCACTTGCATTTGAATGTTCCACGT
>JBKJSR010000370.1:0-11873 GCA_046594355.1 Bryobacter sp. | reverse complement strand
CTGACAGCAGCGCCTGGATTTCTTTGCGGACTGCTTTGTCCCGCTCGTTTGCTTCCATCCTTCTCTTGTCTCAGAGTCCAGAGACGTTTGGGGAGACTCAACTTCGGAATTCAGGTTCAGTACGTGAAGACGCCGACCTTGATTCTGCACGGGGAAAACGACCCGCGAGTGCCGACTTCGCAGGGTTATGAGTTTCATGCGGCGCTAAAGCGGCGTGGGGTGCCGGTGAAGATGATCGTCTATCCGAGGACGCAACATGGGCCAAACGAGCCGAAGTTCATGCAGAATGTGATGGAGCAAAATTTGAGCTGGGCGGAGAGTTATTTGAAGTAGAAAGCTTTGGCTCGGGTTGGGTTTTTTGATACGCTGCTAACGAGAACTCCGACCATGAACAGACGCTCCATTTTTGCCTCCCTGCTGGCTTCGACAGCCGCACTTGCACAACAGACGAAGAAGCCGGATCGCTTCAACCAGACGACGGGTTACAAGGATACTCCGGTGCTGCCCTTGCAGCGGTGGAAGGTGCATGACATCGACCGCCCGAAGCCGGCGGTTGTGACGCCGGCGGTTGTGGCAGGCGGGGCACCATCGGATGCGATCGTGCTGTTTAACGGAAAGGATTTGTCGCAGTGGACCTTTAGCGGAAAGAAGGGCAAGCCGGCGATGGACTGGACGCTGGGGAACGGATACATGGAGGTAAATCCGGGTGCGGGGGATGCTAAGACGAAGGAAGCGTTTGGCGACATGCAGCTTCATCTGGAGTGGTCCGCACCTACCGAAATTTCCGGCGACTCGCAGTGGCGCGCGAATTCCGGTGTACTGCTGATGGGGATGTACGAGATACAGGTGCTGGACTGCTATAACAATCCAACCTATGCCGACGGGCAGGCTGGCGCGGTGTATGGACAATATCCACCACTGGTGAATGCGGTGCGTAAGCCGGGTGAGTGGAACGTGTACGACATCGTGTGGGAAGCACCGAAGTTTGCGGGTCAGGATCTGGCGAAGCCGGCTTATGTGTCGGTGATTTTGAATGGAATCGTGGTGCAGCATCGCAAGGAAGTGATGGGGCGGATGGCGCACCGGGTGGTGGGAGTTTATGCGGCGCATGCGCCGGAGATGCCGCTGGGTTTGCAGGACCATGATGTGCCAGTGCGATATCGCAATATCTGGGCTCGCCGGCTGGCGCTTTAGACGGTAACGGGCTTGGGGCTTTTCTATTTGCGCCGGGTGCGTTCGCAATTTGCGACAATCGCGTGATATGCAGCGATTTCGAATCTGGATAGTTCTCTTCGCCTTCTGCCTGAGTGCGGCGGCGCAGCGCAAGATCAGTTCCCCCAAAGAGGAGTTCGGGTATAACATCGGCGACGATTATTTTCTCGCCACTTACTCGCAATACGAGAAGTACATGCAGCGGCTGGCGAGTGAATCGGATCGAATGAAGCTGGTGGATATCGGCAAGACCGAAGAGGGCCGGACGCAGTACATGTCCATCGTTTCGTCGCCGGAGAACATCAGGAATCTTGAACGGCTGAAAGAGATCTCGCGCCGGATGGCGAATGCGGAGGGCTTGAGCGAAGAGCAGGCGCGTTCGCTAGCGAAGGAAGGCAAGGCAGTTGTGTGGATCGACGGCGGTTTGCATGCTTCCGAAGTATTGGGCGCATCGCAGTTGATCGAGATGACCTACCAGATGTTATCGCGCAACGACGAAGAGACGCTGCGGATGCTGCGCGACTGCGTGATCCTGTTCGTTCACGCCAACCCGGACGGCATGGAGCTGGTGAGTTCCAATTACATGCGGAACGCAGATCCGGCCCAGCGCCGCTATAACCCGGAGCGGCTGTACCAGAAGTATGTGGGGCACGACAACAATCGCGACTTCTTCATGAGTACGCAGAAAGAAACGCAGAACATCAACCGGCAACTGTATCTCGAGTGGGTGCCGCAGATTCTTTACAACCATCACCAGACGGGGCCGGCGGGGTCGATTCTATTTTGCCCGCCCTTTCGCGATCCGGCGAGTTATCTTTACGACCCCATGATGATGATTGGAGTGGACCAGATTGGTTCGGCAATGCATGCGCGCTTTGCGGTGGAGGGGAAGGCTGGATTCACAACGCGCGAGGGATCGAGTTTTTCGGTCTGGTACAACGGCGGTTTGCGGACGACGGCTTACTACCATAACATGATTGGAATTCTAACTGAATCATCGGGGAGCCCGACGCCGATGGAGATTCCGTTTGTACCGTCGCGGATGTTACAGAACAAGACGACGCCGTTTCCGATTGCACCGCAGGAGAAGTGGCACTTCCGGCAGTCGATCGAATATTCGATTACGGCGAACCGGGCGATTCTCGATTACGCTTCGCGCCATAAGGACGACCTGCTGTATAACATTTACCGGATGGGCAAGAACTCGATCGAGCGGGGCGGCAGAGACCATTGGACGATCCTGCCGAAGCACATCGAATGGTTGAACGAGCGGATGGCGAAGGACGGCATCGTGGCAGGGGATGGGCGGCAAGGCGGAGTGGTGCCGATGAAGTATTACGCGGAGTTGCTTAAGCCGGAATGGCGGGACCCGCGCGGTTATATTCTGCCGGCGGATCAAGCGGATTTCAACACGGCGGTGAAGTTTACGCACACGCTGCAGTGGATGGGTTTGACGGCGTTGAAGGCGACGGCGGATTTTGAGGTAGCGGGCAAGAAGTATGCGAAGGGTTCGATTGTGTTCAAGACGACGCAGGCCTTCCGACCTCATCTGCTGGATATGTTTGAGCCGCAGAATTATCCGAACGACTTCCGGTTTCCGGGTGGGCCGCCGATTGCGCCTTACGACAGTGCCGGATGGACGCTGGCGTATCAGATGGGGATTCAGTTCGACCGCGTGCTCAATGATTTCAGCGGGCCATTTGAGAAGGTCAACGGGTTTTTGCCGATGCCCGAGGGGAAGGTAAATGGAAGCGGTGCGGCGGGTTATCTGCTGAGCCACAAGGTAAACGACAGCTTCAAGGCGATCAACCGTTTGCTTGCGGCGGGCGAGGATGTGTACTGGCTGAAAGGCGGCAACGGGCTGGAGGCGGGGACGATCTATGTGCCGCTGAAGGCGAAGACGGCGCAAGTGGTTGCCAGCGTGGCGAAGGAGGCAGCGGTGCAATTCACGACCGCTGCCGAGAAGCCGAAGGGTGATGCGCTCAAGCTGAAGCCGATCCGGATCGGGTTGTGGGATAACGTGGGCGGGTCGATGGCTTCGGGCTGGACACGCTGGCTGTTTGAACAATTCCAGTTTCCGTTTGAGGTTGTTTATGCGCCGGGCATTGATCAGGGGGAGTTGCGCGCGAAGTACGACGTGCTGGTGTTTGTGACTGGTGGCATTGCTGAGCGGGCGCGTTTTGGCGGAGCGGTCGGTGGCGATTCGTCGAGTCTAATGCCGGAATGGCAGGCTCGCCAGGGGAGGGTGACTCGTGAGAAAACAGTGCCGCAACTGAAGAAGTTTCTTGAGTCCGGCGGTACGGTGTTGACGATCGGAACTTCGACCGCGCTGGCGCAGATGCTGGGGTTGCCGGTTACGGATCAGCTCGTCGAACGGATGGCAAACGGCAGCGAGAAGAAGCTGCCGAACGAGAAGTTTTATGTTCCGGGATCGGTGTTGGAAGTGGCGATCGACAACACGAATCCGCTGGCATACGGCATGGAAAAGAAGGCGGACATTTTCTTTGAGGACAGCCCTGTGTTCAAGCTCAAGCCGGAGGCTAGTTTGCAGAACGTGAAGCCAGTGGCGTGGTTCGCCGATGCGAAGCCGTTGCGTAGTGGCTGGGCCTGGGGCCAGCACTATCTTGAGGGTGGCGTGGCGGTGGCCGAGGCCAAAGTAGGAGAGGGCAAGTTGTTTCTGTATGGGCCGGAAGTGACGTTTCGGGCACAGCCGCACGGGACCTTCAAGCTCTTCTTCAACGGGCTGTATTATGGCTCGGCAGTAGCGGTGAAATTGGATTGAGCGAGATTGGCGTGGTCCTTGATGCGGGCCTCAGGCTAGTCGAGTGGGTAGTCGCAGGGCTTGCCGGTGTCGATGCGGGTGGGGCGGGCGCTGTTGCGGATCGGCGGAAGCGGTGAGGTCGAGATTGGCGGTCGTGTGTAATGCGGGCCATGGGCCGGCGAGAGGATAGTCGCGGAGTTCGCCGGTGTCGATGCGGGTGGGGCGGGCGCTGTTGCGGATCGGCAGTAGCGGTGAAGCTCAACTGATCGAGATCGGCGAGAAAGTGGCGTGTGGGAGCGATGCGTGGTGCCAGCCTGTATTATGGCTCGGCAGTAGCGGTGAAGCTCAACTGAGTGAAGTCGGCGAGAAAGTGGCGGGCATGCACGATGCGGGCCACGGGCCAGTCGAGAGGATAGTCGCGGAGATTTCCAGTGACGACGTAGGTTGCTTTTGCCGCGAGGGCACATTCGAGGATGCGGTTATCGTCCGGGTCTGTGGCAAGCGTAAGCGTTGTGAGTGGATCTACCTTCCAGACGACCGGCTTGAGACGGGCGATCAGTAAATCCACTCGCGGCTGGATCGATTTGAACTTGGGCCGCCGGAGGACTTCGATGTATTCAGCCCACAGAGCCGGGCTCACTGCAATGATGAAGCGGCGGGCGAGGCCCAACTCGACGACCTGTTCTTCGAGGCCGCCGGGCTTCCAGCAAGCGGAAATTAGTATGTTGGTATCAAGGACAATCCGCATCTCTTCCCCAAGCTAGCGCATGAAAGACGAACTCGGCGACAGAATTAAGCGATATTACGAAGACGCGTTGCGCGTGCATTTGCCGCGCCAGACGCATGTCGTTTTGCGGATCGACGGCCGGAGCTTTCACCAATTCACCCGCGATCTGGAACGGCCTTATTGCCGGCCTCTCGCCGATGCGCTGGACACCGCCGCACTCGTGCTGTGCCGTGAGATGACGGGTTGCCGTTTCGCCTACGGGCAGAGCGATGAGTATTCGTTTTTGTTAAGCGACCTCGATACGGAGAAAAGCCCGCTGTGGTTTGATGGCAACCTGCAGAAGCTGGTGTCGGTGGGGGCGAGCGTATTTACAGCCGCATTTGCCCGAGCTTATACGAGCGAACAGCTGGCGACCTTCGATTGCAGGGCGCTGGTGATCGCGCAGGCGAGCGAGGTGGAGAAATATTTTGTGTGGCGGCAACTGGATGCGACAGCCAACAGCTTGAACATGCTGGCTTCGGCGCATTACACGCACGCCGAGTTGCTGGGGAAGTCGGAAGCGGAGAAACACGATCTGTTGCATGCCAAGGGCCTGAACTGGGCCAAGGAGACAGCGGATTTCAAGCGTGGGCGGGCGGTGCGCCGCAATGCGGCGGGGGATTGGTCGGTAGATCGTGAAATTCCGATTTTTCAGCGGGATATGAGCTATTTGCGGAATCTATGACGCGCGTAAAAGGATGCAGGTGCTATTGGCAGGGTCTGGCGGACAAGTCGGTCGGCGTGTACTCGTGCTGTTGCGCGAGGCCGGTTACGAAGTGCGGGCTGTCACGGGCCGGGATTGCGATCTCACTTTGCCAAATGCCGCCAAAGGGCTGGCGGAAGGTTGCGACGTTGTGATTTCTTGCGCGAGCGCGAGCGTTTCTATCAAAGCGCCGGACAATCGCCGCTACGCCGACATTGATCCGGTGATCCACGAGGTGTTGCTGCGGGAAACGTTGCGGGCCA
Organism: Bryobacter sp.; assembly: GCA_046594355.1. Taxonomy (GTDB): domain Bacteria; phylum Acidobacteriota; class Terriglobia; order Bryobacterales; family Bryobacteraceae; genus Bryobacter. The sequence continues at coordinate 6,168 of JBKJSR010000370.1, read as the reverse complement.
ATGCCCATCGCTTTGTTTATTTGAGCGTCCATGTGGAGGCGGGCTACGCGCACACGGCTTACGTGAAGGCGCATGAACGCTTTGTCGCATCACTGCGGAAAGCACCGATCTCGTCTACTGTGGTTTGGCCGACAGGGATCTTTAGCGCCTTTGAAGACTTGCTGCCGATGGCTCGCCGTGGCGTGCTGCCTCTGATCGCTACTGATCTCGCACGTACGAACCCCATCGATCCGCGGGATGTCGCTGAGTTGATGCTGAAGTATTTAACAGCCGGTCCGTCCGAGCTGCCTTGCGAAAGACCGAAAATTCTGACTCGTGCGCAGATCAACCAGATCCTTGCGCAGGTGGTGGGCAAGACAAAAGTCTGGATGCTAAAAGCGCCCGCCTGGCTGGTTCGGATGGCAGACCTGATGGAATTCTTCAGTGCCGTAGGGACGACCGACTGCATTGCGCCCGCACTTGGGGAGCGGCATCTGGCTGATTATTGGCGCACCTGCTAGACTAGCTTTTCAAGTTCACTTAGTGCTATTTCCTGTCCGATTTCTGATCCTCGCAAGCTCGAGCGCCGGCAATTCCGCCTACGTCACCGATGGCGTTACGCATCTGTTGATCGATTGCGGTCTGTCGCGGCGCGAGACTTTTGCACGGCTGGAGCTTGCTGGTGTAGACCCAAAGTGCATTGATGCGATCCTTGTGACGCATGAGCATTGTGATCACGTCTCGGGGTTGCCGGCAATTGCGAAGAAACTGGAGAAGCCGGTTTACCTGACTCAGGGGACGGCCGACTCACTGGAGCCGGGCAAAGAAGCGCAGTACTTCCGGCCCTTTCAGGCAGGTGCGGCGATTGAGATTGGGTCCTTTGTGGTGCAATCCTTTTCCCTGCCCCATGATGCGGCCGACCCGGTGGGCTTTACCTTCCGTTCGGGCGATCGCAAGGTGGGGATGTGCACGGATCTTGGATACATGCCGGATTCGATCCGCTACCACCTGCAGGATTGTGACATCCTGCTGCTTGAGTCGAACCACGATCTCGAGATGCTGAAAGTAGGGCCATATCCGTGGAGTCTGAAACAGCGGGTGATGTCGCGGCGAGGGCATCTATCGAACGATGTGGTGAGCCAGTTTATCCTCGACGATTTGTCGCCACGGACGCGGAAACTGGTGCTGGGGCACTTGAGCGAACAGAATAATCTGCCGGCGCTGGCACATATGGTGGCATCGCAGGCGATTGATCGGCGGGGCCTGACAGGACTCGATTTGAGTGTGTCGGAGCCGCGCCAAAAATCTTCATTTTTTGAAATCTAGGTCTGACAATGATTCAACGTTACACACGCCCGGAGATGGGCCGCATCTGGTCTGAACACAACAAGTACCAATCCTGGCTCGATGTCGAACTGGCGGCTTCGGATGCACTGGCGCATCTGGGATTGGTGCCCGTAGACGCGGCCGCGGCGCTGCGTGCGCATGCCGGATTTTCAGTGGAGCGCATCAACGAAATTGAACTCGAAGTGAAGCACGATGTGATCGCGTTTACGACGGCGGTGGCAGAGACGCTCAAAGACAAGGGGCAGGGTGAGCATTCGCGCTGGCTGCACTATGGGTTGACCTCGAACGACGTAGTGGATACGGCGCAGGCGCTGCAGATTAAGCAGGCCAGCGCGCTGATCGCAGCGGGGCTGGAAGGCTTGCTGATTGCGCTGAAGAAACGCGCGCTCGAACACAAGAACACGATCCAGATTGGACGCACGCACGGGGTACACGCCGAACCGATTACGTTTGGATTGAAGCTGGCGAATTTTTACGACGAGGTGCGGCGCAACGCGGAACGGTTTGCGCGGGCAACCGAAGAGATTCGGGTAGGCAAAACTTCGGGCGCGGTGGGGGCGTTTGCGCATCTGTCGCCGGAGTCGGAAGAGTTGATTTGCGAGGGTTTGGGATTGAAGGCGGCAGCGGTGTCGAGCCAGGTGTTGTCGCGCGATTTACATGCCAATTATGTGGCCGTACTGGCGCTGATTTGCGCAACGCTCGAAAAGATCGCCCTTGAGGTGAGGCACTTGCAGCGGACCGAAGTGCGTGAGGCGGAAGAGCCGTTTGCGGTGGGGCAGAAGGGGTCGAGTGCGATGCCGCACAAGAAGAACCCGATCGTCTGCGAGCAGATTTGCGGCCTGGCGCGGATTGTAAGATCGAACCTGCAGGCAGCGTTTGAGAACATCGCACTTTGGCACGAGCGGGATATTTCGCACAGCTCGGTGGAGCGCGTGATTCTACCGGACTCGACGATCCTGACGGACTATCTGCTGGCGAAGACGACCTGGCTGGTGGAGGGTTTGCGAGTGAATGAAGATCGTATGCTGGCGAACTTCAAGGCGACTCTGGGCATTGTGTTCTCGGGGCAATTGCTGCTCGATCTGGCGGAGGCGGGGATGTTGCGCGAGACGGCCTACAAGCTGGTGCAAAGCCATGCGATGCTGTGCTGGGAGAGCGGGACTGACTTCAAAGAGGCCGTGAGCGCCGATGCCGAGATTACGAAATACCTCCCTGCCGCGAGGCTCGATGAGACCTTCTCGGCAGGGAGGCAGTTGAAGAACATCGACAAGCTGTTTGAGCGGGTGTTCCAGGCCTAGGCGATCAGAGCAGAAGCTATTGGTACTGCGGCGTAAAAAACCAACTCCAAAAGTTAGAAGCGGTGAGGATATCCAGGCCCGTAGGCGCGGGGAAGCGAACACCCTTGCCACTTGCAGTTACTGAAACACTGCCACGGGTAATGAAGCTAAAGCCCCCGGCGCCGATAGTCTGACTCGCAGGCAATTGCAAGAGGACACTTGCCGGTACGGTGAATTGACCGGCAGATACGTTTTGTATACATACAAACAGGGCACCGCTGACGGCGCCGGTTTGAGCGTTGATGGTAGCACTACTGCCTGAAATGGACAGGACTGTAGATGGCTCTCCGCCGGTCCAACGGACTGGCATTCCTACGCTGCGGTTGATCAGCTTGAACTCATCGGGGTTGTTAGAGACCAGGAGGTCGGGCACAATGTCCAGCGAGCCGGCAAATGGCCCCACGTCGGCACCGCCCGAACCGCCAAGCGAGTAACGGCCAGGATTGAGGTAGGTGTTTGGAACGCCGGGAGCGTTGTAACTAAAGCCGCTCACCTGATTGTTTTGCCGCAGAGCCAACTGCGTTCCATTCGGGCCGTTGGAAGTAATTTGCGGACCGGCATCGAGGCCTAAAAATGTGAGATTGGGATACGGATTCACAAGTGAGGCGATCGTGTAGACGAAGCAGTCTCCCGGTGCCGGAGAAAAGTTGGGGAAGCCGGGCGGCAGCTCGCCGCGAAGTATTTTTCCGAGGTCCGCGCCACCGGTGCGGCTGAACTGGGCGGAGAACGAGTCGCTTTTTGTAATGGTTGTAACTGCAGTCGCGCCGGAGGCTCCGGGACTGTCGGTGGTGACGTAAGAGGTACTTCTGATTAGGCCGACCGAGCCTGCGGTGTAACTGCCGCGAGCAATCCAGGCGTCGATCTCGGTTTGCGTGGGATTAGTTGAGGATCCGCCGCCACCGGCAGGCGGAGCGGGGCAGGTATTGCCAGTGGATGTCGCGATCGTCACGATGTTACTCAGCACTCCGCCCGCACGCACCTGAATTGTGTTGTTACAACTTAGGGTTATGTTCGCCGGCAGGAGGAATACGATCTGATCCAGTCCGGGAAATCCCTGCGACCGGCCGGCATAGAGGGGCGTTACTTCAGTTCCATCAACAAGTACCCGGATCTGGGCGGCCGCCGTCTGATCGCCGGAGGTGCCGCCAGTGTCTGCAGCAAGGTCGGGACCGACGCCGGTGCCCCACAGATCGACACGCTCACCGGGACGCGCGGGACGCGTATCGAAGATTCCGATCTTGCCCAGGTCTGTGTTGCGCTGCAGAATCAACTGGCCACTGAGGGTTGCTTGCGCAGGGCCGGTTCCTCCTCCATTTGCGGTAATGACCCCGGGCTTACGTGCGACCACGCTCGTCCGGAATGCGGCAGAAGAGATTGCGCCATTCGTCACGCGGACGTCGTATGCGCCCACGGGCGCCGTGGAGGGAAGTACGGCTGCCAGTTGATTGACACCATCGAGGTTGTAGGTGTAAACCATAAGTGCGTTGACTACCGTGCCACCGGTGACGGCAGTGAAAGTGATCCGGACATTGTTCAAGGTTGTCGGGTAGAGAGGTGCCTCGGATGTAACATAACCGGCCCCGCTCAAGCCCGTGCCTTTGACTACGAAGACCGCGCCCTGGGCGAGGTTTGAGGTGTAAGCGGCACCATCCTGTACCGCGGTGATTGTCGTCTGCGCCATGGCACAGGCGGCCAAGGCCAGTAAAGCCAGAATGCGTTTCATGAGTCCTCCCAGGATCCAGTGTTTATGCACTCGCCGGGTTGAGTTCAAGTGTTACTGGAACTCTTGGCTGCCTTTGCGATGCCCGCGCAGTTGGGCCAACGATTTTGGAAAGGCAGAGTCTTCACCTAACGGGAGATGCATAGCCTGAATTAGAACAGGTCGGCCCATCAATGGCAAGTTGCGTCTGGATGTGGAGGCCCGTTCCAGCTTTGAATCGTGGATGGCGGCGGTTCGGAAAATCCGATCATCGTACCTTCAGGTGCGCGCACATAGGCCACTTCAAGTCCCCATGGCATTCGTTTTGGTGCCGTAATCGGCAACGCGCCTTCCGCAATCGCCTTGGCGAAGGACGTAGCAACGTCAACCGTTAGAAAGGCAATTTCGACACCTGCGGGCTTTCCAACGGCTGGGCGCACATAGCCATCCCGCATCAACAACTCGCCGAGGGAATGAGCGGCGATTGCCAGAGTGGAGCCGCCAGTCTACAATTCCGCAAATCCAGGCGCTTCGTCGAAGAAGCGAAGCTTCCAATCAAATGCCCTCAGGTAGAAATCGATCACGGCTGAGACCTCATCGACGTAAAGAACCGTTCCCGCAAATTGCATGATCCAATCTTATGTCCCGCATGAAAAGGTGCCTGGGGCACGGTTAGGGCGTCATGCGGTAGAGGTCGCGGACGTCGAAGGTGATGCGCGTGTCGGAGATCAACTGCTTGGCCGAGAGCGCTTCTTTGGCAACGGAGCCGTCGGCATTGTGCTCGTGGGTTTTGCCGAGGATGTGATAAAGCTCGTGAGCCAAGACTCGTCCAAGAGCGCGGCCGAGTAACTTGTCGGCCTGTTTGCGCGCACCGCCCCAGAGGGCACCGGAGACAGCTTTCGCAATCCGGTCGCAGGAGACTTCGGCGAAGGGCAGAATGTTGCCGTCGGTGGAGTGGGTCCAGGCAAGCGGGCCGCGTTCGTCCATGAACGCAATCATGCGCTCCATCTTGCAAGTGCCTTTGAGCTTGACGAGTACAACGTCATCAAAGGTCTCCGTGGGGCCAGCCTGCTCGCGCAGCCGGACGTCCAGGGTGCGCCCGGAATCTTTCATGATCGAGTTGAGTTCGCTCTTCAACTCTTGGAGAGCAGGAGCGGAAGCAGTGCCTTCTACGCTCAGGAGCACAGTGAAGCTAGGGAGAGATTCCGCACGGAGCACGGGCAGCACGCAGACGATGAATGCAAAAAGTGCGGTCGACAAAGAACGCATTGGCTAACTGGGCCTCACTGATCACGATACGCTCAAAAGGCGATCTGTTCCAGTATTTTTGTCGACCATAGTAGATTTTTCTATTAGGGATTTTTTTCAGTATGCGTTTCGTTATTTTTTGCGAGGTGCCGGTAGTAGGCCAGGTCGACGTCCAGATAGAGCTTGGTGAGCAGGATGATTTGACCGCCGTGGTGATAGAAATGCTCTGTTATGTGTGTGATAACCTCCATTACCGGCAGCGTGTAGCCTTGGGGAGAAACGGGTTCGAGGAGACGCTCGACGGGTAGAGATTCGACGATGCGGACGACTTGATCGAGGCGGGCGTGGAGGCGGGCGGCGAGTTCGGCACGGGGAATGCCGGATCGGGTGTTGAATTCCGCGTCGCGGTCGCGGTGATCGGGCTCTCCGCCAACGCCTGAGACGACCCACTGGCCGAGGTTGCCAATCAAGTGGAGAACCAGGTTGCCGACCGAGTTGGAATTCGAATTGCCGCGAGCCCAGATCTGGTCTTCAGAGAGGCGGGATAAACAATCGAGG
>JBKJSR010000374.1:0-3713 GCA_046594355.1 Bryobacter sp. | reverse complement strand
GTTGGCGTCGAGCGGGTTGGCCATCGAGACGAAGCCATTGGCCAAGACGCTGTAAGAGCCTGCGCCGCTGAAAGCGGAGGGGCCGTTGTTGCCTTGATTGCGCGTGCCCTGAAAGGAAAAAGCACCTCTCCCATCGAAACTGAAAACGCCTGTCAAACTGCGGGCTTCAATGGGTTGCCCGGCGATATTCGTGGAAATCAGGACCTGCCGGAAGCCGTAGCGGCCGCTTAAGAATCCATTGTCCAAAATCTGTGCTTGCATATGAGTTGCAAACAGCGCAATCGCCAAACAGTTGACTAACGGCCATTTCATAGTGGCTTTCAGGATATACTGTAGTTCTATCGACAAGTGACTCTCCCTGTTAAATCTCTGGCCCAGCTTCGCGTAGGCGACAAAGCGATCCTGGATCACTTTGAGCTTCCGGAAGAAATAAGCCTCCGCCTGATGCAAATGGGCATGATCCCCGGCTGCGAAGTGGAAGCGGCACACGTCGCGCCTGCCGGCGACCCTACCGTCTACAGGGTGGACGGTACCGAAATCGCCCTGCGACGCGAAACCTGCCTGCACATTCTGGTACGGAACGGGAATCCCTAAATCATGGATCCAAGCCATACCGGTGCCGCAGCGGCTCTTCTTCCTATCTTAAACCCGCCCGGACATAAGCTAGTTGCGCTAATCGGTCCACCCAATTCGGGGAAGTCCACTTTGTTCAATAGTTTGACTGGATTGCGGCAGAGGGTTGCGAATTATCCCGGCGTCACTGTCGAGCGGCATATGGGAACGGCGCGTATCGATTTGCTGCGTGAAGTGACGCTGGTCGACCTGCCTGGTGTTTATTCCCTCGAGCCCAGATCGGAAGACGAGCAAGTGACTCACGATGTGCTTGCGGGCAAGATGGCCGACCTGCCGAAGCCGGATGCGATTCTTTTGATTCTCGATGCGACCAGCCTCGCCCGGCACCTGATGCTGGCGGCACCGGTGTTGAGCCTGGAGATTCCGACGCTGGTGATTCTGAACATGGCGGACGATCTGGAGCGTCGAGGTGGGAGCGTGGATACAACCTTGCTGGCGGCGCAGTTGGGGGCTCCTGTCGTGCTCGTGAGCGCCGTACATGGCACCGGACTCGACGAAGTGCGGAGCATGCTTGCAAAGCTGATTCCCAAGCCGGTGCGGGTTGAATTGCCGATTCTGAATAATATGCCGAATTGCCGTACCTGGAGCGGTAAGGTTGTGGCGAATTCGGGCTACAGCAAGCCTGCGCCGCCGGAATGGACTTATCGCCTGGACCGGCTGTTTCTGCACCCGCTGTGGGGGCCGCTGACCTTTTTGTTTGTCATTCTCGCCGTGTTCCAGAGCATCTTTACTCTTGCCAAGCCGATGATGGATCTGGTGCAACTGGGCATTCAGACGAGCGGCGGCTGGATTGAGGCGGCGCTGCCCGAGTCGTGGTTCCGCGCCTTGCTGGTGGAAGGCGTCTGGACCGGCGTCGGCAGCGTAGTCGTGTTTTTGCCGCAGATCCTGATTCTGTTCGCATTTATCGCGGTGCTTGAAGATTCCGGCTATCTCGCCCGGGCTGCGGTGATTGCCGATCGCACGATGGCTAAAGTGGGATTGCAGGGCAAGAGTTTTATTCCGCTACTCAGTGCTTACGCCTGCGCGATTCCGGCCATTCTCTCGACGCGCACGATCGAAAACAAGCGGGACCGGATTGCGACCATCCTGGTAACGCCGCTGATGACCTGCTCGGCGCGGCTGCCGGTCTACACCATGCTGATCGCGGCTTTTATCCCCGACCAGCAGTTGCTTGGTCCTTTCTTCGGGACCCGTGCGGCAATGATGCTGGGCCTTTATGTGCTGGGTTTTGCGGCGGCGGCGATCACCGCACGGCTGCTCAAGAGCACAATTTTCCGTTCGGAGAAGACGCTTTTTGTGATGGAACTGCCTCCCTACCGGATCCCGCGGCTGAGCAGTATTTTCTATCGGCTGCTCGACCGTGCGAAGGTGTTTCTCAAGCGGGCATCGACGACGATTCTGCTCACCATGATCGTGCTCTGGACCATGGCTCATTTGCCGCAACAGAATGGTGTGGCAGTTCCTATCGAACAGAGTTACGCAGGCCAGTTGGGGAAATTTATCGAGCCTGCGATCCAGCCGCTCGGCTTTAACTGGAAGATTGGTGTGGGTCTGATCAGTTCGCTGGCCGCCCGCGAAGTGATTGTCGGGACACTGGGCACGATCTACGGCATTCAGGGGGATACAGAATCGGCGGGCCTGCAAAAGGCCCTGCAGCAGGATCTGAATCTGGCTTCCGCCGTGGCGCTGCTGATTTTCTTCGCCTTTGCGCTGCAGTGCATCTCGACGATTGCGGTTGTGCGCCGCGAAACGGGGAACTGGACCTGGCCCATCCTTCAATTCACTTATATGGGCGTTTTGGCTTATGTTTGCAGTTGGTTGGCTTATGCAATCTTGAGTCGGATCTAGCGCGGGTCTGCGTTTTTTGGTAGTCGCGCTACTTTTTTCTCAAGTTCTTTTGGCTAAGGTGTTTCGCTTAGCTCCAAACTCAGGTAGAACAGAGGGGTAGCTAAACATATGAAGCGCTTTCTACTTCTCTCGATCGCCTTGGTGCCTGCTGTTTTTGCGGTGCCGCTGGTGTACAACAACAATGCCTGGTACTCCGGGCATGACCCCAGTCTGGTGGGAAAACGCGAGAACTTCCTGATTCAGGGGGTGAGCGTAGATGCGATTAAAGATGCGAACGGGTTCACGGGGGAATTTCAAGCCATCCTGCGATTCAACTACGGCGGATCGACGCCCGCGATTGGAAGTTTATCGACGATCAGCCCCTATGACTTCAGCTCTGGCGGCGTGGTTTCGTCGATCCAGGCGTCGGATCTGTTTTTCAGGCAGAGCGGTGTGCTCCAGTACGGGATTCCGTTGGTTGACCACGGCGGTAATGCGGTGAATGGCAATTCGATGGGCAATGGAGTTTTCGACGACGGAGATCTCTATAGGATTGGCAGCGGCGTGAACGTCATGACTTCGAATCAGTTCATGAGGAGCGGAACGGACCCGGCGAATTTTGGAAGCGGCCGTTCGGTCCGTTTGACGAGCGATATCGTGAATCCGCAAACGCTCCAATCCGGATCGACACAAATCTTCTTTAACGGATTGTGTACGGAAAGCGGATGCGCAGTAGCGGAATACACGGTGACTTTCAACATGATGGGTGCCGCAACCCAGGGATCGGATTGGCGTAATTTTCTGATGGGAATTTCGAACGGCAGCATCACCCCATACTTCACCGGTTCGGCCTGTGGCAACGACTTGCTCGACGGGGCGATCCCGGAACCATCCACCTATCTGCTGTTGGGCGGTGGACTGGCGCTGATGGCGATTCGTGCGCGGCGAAACAAGCTCTAGCGGGACTTTCCTAGGGCTTGGCTCCTGACTTGCGTTAAGCCGCAGAAACGAAAGGAGTTCGTGCGGGCAACGCCGTATATACGGAAACAAAATTGTTCCTTATCGCTTCAGTGCTTGTTTTTTGGGGCAAAGACTTGGCTGGATTTCGTTATGGTGCATACGTAATATATGGCTTCTCTTCAGGCCTATCAATCCCACGGCATCCGCTACTACCGCATCGTCGAGTCCTTTCGCAAGAATGGCAAACCCTCCCTCCGCGTCCTCGCCCATCTCGGCCGCGTCGACGATATCCT
>JBKJSR010000263.1:0-11185 GCA_046594355.1 Bryobacter sp. | reverse complement strand
CCCCAGCCGAGCCACCCACGCAAACCACGGGAAAATCGCCTGAAGCTTTTTTGGATTCCATAAATTCTCACCTATCTCCGATTCTTCGAGCTTTCATTTCAAAAGGCTCCTCACGCTCAAGATTTCGAGCAACGGCGCGCATCGTAACCTTACTCACTAGTTTATGCAATTCTCGAACCAATCGCGCAGGATGCGCCCCCCACCAGCCGCAAATTCTCCGCACTCCCCTCCGCCCCTGATCAAACTTCTCCGCGCGAGATCCCCAGCTTTTTCATCATTGCGTTCAAGGTCGTCCTGGGTACCGCAAGCCGGGTGGCCGCCAGGCTCACGCAGCCCTTGCTCTTGCGCAGTACGTTCAGGATATACCTCCGTTCCACCGCTTCAAGCGTAGATCCGTCAATGCTATCTTGCGAAGCATTTTCCAGTTCGGCCAATGGGGCATTCAGTTCGCGCCCCGGCGAAAGAATTACCGACCGCTCAATAAAATTCTCAAGCTCCCGTATATTGCCGGGCCATGGCCAGTCCACAAAACGGCGCATGCTTTCTGCTGGAATGGTTTGAATCGTACGATTCATTTTTGCGGCAAATTTCTTAGTGAAGTGACGAACCAGTAACGGTATGTCCTCCGGCCGGTCGCGCAACGGTACTGAAGTGATCGGGAATATTTTGAGCCGATAGTAAAGATCGCTGCGAAAGAGGTTTTCCGCCATCATCTGCATTAGATTCCTGTTGGTCGCCGCCACCAGCCGGACGTCGATCGGGATGGTTTTAGTGCCACCCAGCCGCTCAAATGATTTCTCCTGCAGCGCCCTCAGCAGCTTCGGCTGCAAGTCCATCGCAATGTCGCCCACCTCATCCAGAAACAGTGTTCCCTGGTTCGCCATCTCAAAGCGGCCGATCTTCTGCGTCAGCGCACCGGTAAAGGCTCCCCGCTCATAACCAAAAAGTTCGCTCTCCAGCAATCCTGTCGGAATGGCGGCACAATTCAAAGTGACAAATGGACGATTCCAACGTGGACTCATTCTGTGAATGGCGCGCGCGATCAATTCCTTTCCCGTACCGGTTTCACCCAGAATCAGCACACCTGCCGCCGTGGGAGCAACCATCTCAATCTGCCCCATCACTTGCTGTATCGCCTTGCTGCTCCCAATCATCTCCGCAAAGTTATTCTTGTCCCCCACGCCTTCTTCGCCGGCCTGCTCCAGCGGGTTGTGGTCCCTTAGGTCCAAAACGAGCATGGTCCATTGAAACGGCACAAGCTTGCGAACGGCCATCGTCAGCAACACTGGCACCAGCGGCCCATCTCTACGCACTAATTGAATTTCAAAAGGCTTGCAGGCTCCATAGCGTATCGCTTCTTCGTGCGCCACCTCGCACAGAGCCAAGTTCTGCGGCAAAATGACTTCTGCCCATCGCAGCCCGCTCGAAACAAACTCCGCACGGCTGTAGCCAACGAGATCAAGAAACTTATCGTTGGCATCTTGAATACGATCAAACTCTCCCGAAACCACCCCTGCGATACTCGCTTCCGCCTTCAGAGCCCACTGATTTCTGCGGCCTCGCCGTAATTTTTCGTCCCTCTCGTGGCGGTCGCTAAAATCGCGCACTACGCAGGCATAGCCTTGTAAAATTCCACTCTCGTCTTTCAGCGCCAGCGTGATCGTGTTGGCCCAGAATCGCGATCCGTTCTTTTTCAACTGCCAGCATTCATCTCCGGCATAGCCTTCTCTTGCGGCCCGATTCAGTCTTGCGTTCCCCTTGCCCGGCGCATCGGTGCTGTGGTCGAAAAGCGACACGTGCTCCCCAACCGCCTCGCAGCTCTTGTAATCAAAAATGCGTTCCGCTCCCGCATACCAGGCGGCAACATTTCCTTCTACATCGAGCAGAGACAGTGCATAATCCTGCATTGAGGCCGGCACATCAACTCCCAGCCATTCCTGCGCGCCCTGCTCGCGCAAGACAAGCAGATGCCTCATCGGCAACACATCCTTTTTGGCGAGGTACCCAAGTTCCCGCTCGCCCCCATCCTCACCCACAAGCTTCAGTGTCCCTTCCTGCTCGCCTGCTTTAAGAAAATCTCGCCACCGTTCCAAAACCTGCGGCCTCTCACCAGGTGCCGCAAAATCCTCGAGCTTCCGCCCGGCAAGCTCTTCAATCGGCATCCCCAGAATCTTGCTGGCACCCAAATTGGCGTCCCAGTACTGCCGCTCGTTATCCGCAAGCAGAGCGGGTAGCGATGAGTGATGGAGTATCGTCCGCAACAGTTGTTCGAGTTCCTGCGGACCGTGTACCATAAGCCAGCCGATGGCTTGATCCTGTCTGAGCGCAATGTTCACGGCATGTACCTCCTCTCTGCGAACCAATCACGATGTAGTCGGCTTGGACGGCATGTCTAGCACGGCCCGCCTATTCGAAAGGCCGGACTGTGCAATTAGTCCAGATTCTAACACCTGCATATAAAAAATGCGCTGCTTTGTTCTTGGCAAATCTCCAATAAATTCTCCGCATCCGTTCAAGACGCTGAATCTTCGCCAGGGATCTATAAGCGGAACCTTCGCCGCCAAAGTTGCATCAGCGCCAAACCGCTCCTGGTTCCGCAAGACCTATCGACTCGATTCACCGCGCACGGAGCCGAGCAGCGTTTTCGCCCTCCCAATTCACGACCACCCATCGCCGCCTGACCGCCCCTGCTTAAAGATCGCTACGGGAAATTCAAAGCTTTTTCATCCTGGCGTTCAATGTCGTCTGCGGCAACCCCAGTTTGCCGACTGCCAGGCTCACGGAGCCCCCGCTATTGCGGAGAACGCTCAAGCTTTGTGTAGACCGCTTCTGGTTCCACAAGAGCTATCGGCGCGATTCACCGCACTAAGCCGTCCCGCGTTTTCGCCCGTCCATTCCACGACCACCCATCGCCGCCTGACTGCCGTCTGACTGCCCCTGATCAAATATCGCTGCGGGAAATACCAAGCTTTTTCATCCTGGCGTTTAAGGTCGTCCGCGGCAACCCCAGTTTGCTGGCTGTTAGACTCACGGAGCCCCTGCTAGTTCGGAGCACGTTTAAAATGTGATTCCTCTCTACTTGTTCTAACGAAATTCCACTATTACTTTCATGCTCGTCGTTTTGCAGTTCAGCTACCGGGGCGCGGAGTTCCGGACCCGGTGAAAAAATCACCGACCGTTCGATGAAATTCTCAAGTTCCCTGATGTTGCCCGGCCATGGCCACGCTAACAAACGGTTCATGGTGTCCGAAGAAATTTTTTCAATCGTACGCTTCATTTTTGCGGCAAACTTGTTCGTGAAGTGCCGCACAAGTAAGGGGATGTCTTCTGGCCGCTCCCGCAACGGCGGCGAAGTGATCGGGAACACCTTGAGCCGATAATACAGATCGCTGCGGAAGAGATTTTCTGCCATCATCTGCTCCAGATTCCGGTTGGTGGCCGCCACGATCCGGACATCGATCGGAATGGTTTTAGTACCACCCAGCCGCTCGAAAGACTTCTCCTGCAGCGCCCGCAGCAGCTTTGGCTGCAAATCAAAAGGAATATCGCCCACCTCATCGAGAAATAGAGTCCCATGCTGCGCCATTTCAAAACGCCCGATTTTTCGCGTTAACGCGCCGGTAAATGCACCCCGTTCATAACCAAAAAGTTCGCTCTCCAGCAGCCCGGCCGGGATCGAGGCGCAATTTAACGTCACAAAAGGAAGATTCCGGCGTGAACTCATCCCGTGTATGCCGCGTGCGACTAATTCCTTTCCCGTACCGGTTTCGCCCAGAATCAACACCGTCGCATCCGTAGGTGCAACCATTTCAATCTGCCTCTTTACTTGCTCGATCACCTTGCTACCTCCAACAATCTCCCCAAACCTGTATTCGCCCTCCACCCATTCCACTTGCTCCGGCGGCGGGCTCTCCCTGAGCTTCTGCACCAGCGCGGTCCAGCGGAACGGCGCAAGCTCAAGAACGGCTAGAGTCACTAACGCCGGAACACGAGACCCATCTTTCCGTATCAACTGGCTTTGAACAGGTGTACAAGCACCCAAAAGTATCCCGTCCTCGTTAGCCGCTTCTGCCAGAGCCAAACTTTCCGGAGGACTAAGATCGGCCCATCGCATCCCGCTGCAAACAAGCTCTGCCCGGCTGTAGCCAACGAGTTCGAGAAAAGCTCCGTTTGCCTCCAGGATGCGGTCAAACTCTCCCGAGACCACCCCTGCGATTACCGATTCTGCCAGCAACTCCTGGCGGTATCCGCTCCCTCTCCGTAACTTTTCGTCCCTCTCGCGACGGTCGCTAAAGTCTCTCACCAAACTGGCAAACCCCTGTAATGTTCCTCGCTCATCCTTCAGTGCCAATAGGATACAGTTCGCCCAGAATCGAGTCCCGTCTTTTTTGACTTGCCAGCATTCGGCGCAGCCGTGACCTTTGCTGGCTGCCCTCTTTAGTGCGTCGTGCAACTTGCAAAGCGTACCTTCGCCGGGATGAAATTGCGACACGTGGCCTCCGCCCGTCTCGCCGCTTTTGTAACCGAAAACTCGTTCCGCTCCCCCATACCAGGCGACAATATTTCCCTCTAAATCAAGCAGGGACAGCGCATAATCCTGATTCGAGGCCGCCGCATTTTCAGCCTCACGCCCGATAACGCTCTTCTCGCGCAATAAAAGCAGATGCCGGCATGGCAACACATCCATTTGAGCCGAGTACTCCAGTTCCCTCTCTCCTCCAGCGTCACCCATAAGCGGCAGCGTTCCTTCCTGCTCGCCCGCTTGGAGAAATCTTTGCCAGCGTTCCAAAATCAACGGCTTCAATGCAGGCGTCGCAAAGTCATCGAGACTCTGCCCGGCAATCGCTTCGCGAGGCAGCCCCAGAAGTTTACTGGCGGCAGAATTGGCATGACGGTATGGACGGTCGTTATCCGCGAGCAGGACGGGTGCCGAGGAGAGGTAGATGACTGCCTGTAGCAGCCGCTCGAGTTCTTGCGGCCCGTGCTCCAGAAGCCACTCTATGGACTGATCTTGAAAGTTTAAGGCGCTCATTTTGTTTTCGCCCTTCCTGCAAACCTTGAAGCGTGCCCACGACTGAAGCGGCACGCCAGCCGGGGACTGCAAACTGCAACAGGCCAAGTGTGGCCGCAAGAAAATTGCACACTGTCTGTGTGTAAAAAGTGCTGTGGCTTTCCCCGCCTGCGCTTCCGGTTTCTCCCGCTTGATATCTTTATTCCTTCAGGCCGCAAACTCGCTCTCCGATCAAGATATCGCTCATGCAACTGAATGCCCATATGAGATTGCAGCGCGCATTGGCCCTGACTCTACGCTCTGTATTGACGTCCTTATCCCAGCAAAGGCCAATCGAAACCTCATCGAAGTGCAGTCACTTGCGCCGATGAACTTGATTTGACGATATCGCGCCGCTTGACGTCATTCGGTCTTAACGGATTATTGCCAGCCGACCTCGCGAATGATTAAACTAGGAGGTTTAACTGGCTTTTGTGGATCGAAGCTTTCGCGACAAGCATTCTAAAGGAAATGAAAATGCGCTGAATTGATTTTTCTGAATTGTCATTGCCTTGCAGCCATAATTTCTCGCCTCATAACGCAGCCAGGATCTCCTTTTGTTTGAAATTTCACAGTTTACGACGAACGCAACTAAAGTAGTGCTCGATCACGCTCGGCTTCCTGCACTGCCTGAATCGAGCTTGAGCGCGTCTTTCGAAATCTATAGATCGCGTAAGATCCTTCTATGAGCATTCCGCCTGCAAAGCGCATCTTTTTTTTTGGGCTAGCGGCGAATGGCTGCGCTTTGGTTTCCATCGCCATCGGATTGACCATCATCGCCGCCTGGCTTTTCCCTCTCACACCGGGCATCGGCCTCTCGCCGCGCTTCTCCCCGATGATGTTCAATACTGCCCTTTGCTGCATGCTGGCTGGAACGGCCCTGTGGTGGCGGAAGTGGACGAAGTTTCGCGCCTCAATTGGCCTCATTGTGTCGCTGATCGGAATCTTTACCATCAGCGCATACCTCACCGGCAACGATTTTGGAATCGGCCGGCTTAATGTCGTCGACTCAATCGGTCACAACACCTTCGCACTCAGCCGCATGTCGGCAACCACCGCCCTCTGCTTCTTTTTGTGGGGTGCGTCCTCCACGCTACTGAGCCAGGCTCGCGGTGCCTTGGGCTTTGGCTTCGCCGAGCCGCTCGCATTCGCAGTCCTGGCCATCAGTGGCATCGCGCTATTCGATCACCTCGGCTGGAACCGGAGCGTCTCCGTCCTTCCCGGCTTCGATTCGTTGCCGTTCCAGGCCGCCATAGCGCTGCTGTTCCTGTCGGTGGGCCTCATCTGCGCAGTGTGGGAAGGCGAACTTTTGCCAGGCGGCAATTTCAGCAAAACATCGCGCCAGCTCGGATTGGGCTTTTCGCTGCTCACTTTGGTGCTGCTGATCATCGGTATAGCTTCTTCCGGGCGCATTTATGTCATATCGGACAATCTCGACGCGCTAACCAATGCCCGTTTGCGCGCGGCTGTGGCCCGTGAACTCGAGCTCAACGTCCTCGGATACGCCTTGGAAGTGCGCGTATTCCTCGCCGGAGACGCTCCCGCGCGAATCAAAGCCGAAAGCGACGCTCAAGAGTTCGCGATCCAACTGGACAATTACACCCGCATGGCCCAGACCTTGCGGCACCGCGAGCTAGCTTCGCGTTGCGCCTGGCAATGGGCGGAGTTCCACACCTTCGGCCAACAGCTTGTTGCTGTCGGCCAGGCAACTCAGGATGATTCCCGGCGCTTGTCCGTACTTCGCACTCGACTTCAGAAAACGATCGACCAGGAACTACAGCCCGACGCAGTGGCGGAGTTTGATTCCCAAAAAAAGATTATCTTTGGCAATGTCGAGACCAGCGCAAAGCTTACCCTGCTAATGCTCATCATTGGCCTCTCCATCGCGATCGTTACTAGCCTCCTCATCACGCGTGCGGTTTTGGCTTCGGAAGCGGCCCTCGCAGAAAGTGTAAGGTCGCTGGAGACCGCCAAGTTAATAGCCGAAAAAGCCAGCCTCGCCAAATCGGATTTCCTGTCCAGCATGAGCCATGAGCTGCGCTCGCCGCTCCATGCAATTCTTGGCTTCGCTCAGCTTATCAATGCCGATTCCCCTCCGCCAACACCAGCCCAGAAAGAAGGTCTGAACCACATTCTCGGCGCGGGGTGGCATCTTCTGGATTTGATCAACGAAGTTCTCGATCTCTCCCAAGTCGAATCCGGCAATCTCGTACTCTCGCTCGAGCCGGTGTCGTTGCCTGAACTCCTGCTCGAATGCCAGGTGATGATCCAGCCGCAGGCATTGCAACACGGAGTAAGCCTCGCCATCGCCCCCTCCGACGCGCCCTGTTTTGTGCTGGCCGATCACACTCGCCTCAAACAGGTGCTCGTCAATCTTCTCTCGAACGCCGTCAAATACGGCGGTGTTAATGGAGCGGTGCTGGTGGATTGCTGCCTGGTATCCGCCGGACGCATCCGCGTCAGTGTCAAGGACAACGGTGCAGGCTTGTCGCCCTACAAGCTGCAGCAGCTATTTCAGCCGTTTAACCGGCTGGGACAAGATTTCGGCAGCGTGGAAGGCACCGGCATCGGCCTGGTGTTGAGCAAACGCCTGGTGGAAGCGATGGGGGGGGAGATAGGCGTTGAGAGCACTCTTGGCGTGGGAAGCGTGTTCTGGTTCGAACTCAACACCAGCAACTCGCCGGAACCTAAGCGTCCGAAGCAGCATCCCGCCGCGTTGGTCCACAACAGGGCGGGCTCGCCGCTGCGCACTCTGCTCTATGTGGAGGATAATCCCGCCAATCTGGAACTCGTAAAGCAATTGCTCATGCGCCGCCCCGATTTCCGTCTCCTAACCGCCGCAAAAGCAACTCTGGGCATCGAACTCGCACGTTCTCATCAGCCGGACCTGATCCTGATGGACATCAACCTCCCGGGCATCAGTGGCATCGAAGCGCTCAAGATACTTCGCTCGGACGGTGCCACTGCGCACATTCCAGTAATTGCCCTCAGTGCCAACGCGATGCCGCGCGACATCGCGTTGGGCATCCGGGCCGGATTTTTCCAGTATCTAACCAAGCCGGTTCAACTGAATCAGCTCATGAACGCGCTCGATGCAGCCTTGGATTCCAGAGGCCATTCATGATGACCACAACCGATATTCTGAACGCCAAAATCCTCATCGTTGACGATACAGCAGCCAATGTTCGGCTCATGGAGCGCATTTTGGCCATGGCCGGCTATACCTCTGTCCACTCAACTACAGATCCGAATGAGGTCTGCATCCTCCACCGCAAGAACCTCTACGACCTCATCGTGCTGGATCTCCTCATGCCCGGCCTGGACGGGTTTCAGGTGATGGAGGCTTTGAAGGAAATCGAACCCGGCAATTATCTCCCAGTACTTGCCCTCACTGCGCAACCCGACCACAAGCAGCGCGCTCTTGAGGCGGGAGCCAAAAATTTCCTCGGCAAACCCTTTCAATTCGCCGAATTTACGGCACTTGTGAACCATATGCTCGATTACCGGCTTTCGCACATGCAAGGTATCAATTCCGGCAAAGAGCCAGAATAGCGTTTCTCGGATGCTTACCGATCCGCGACCGTAAGTCCTCGACGCGTGGAGCGCGTCATTATAGCCAGAAACCACTTGCGGAGCCAGGCCGGTTTAGGGCGAAAAAAAGAGCGGTGAATGTACCGCAAGCTATGGCCGAATTCCCTTTACTCTCGTTCCAATGGTGAATCCAGCATGAAGCCCACCGTCATAAAATCAATAGCTTGGAGGGTGGTTTCTGGAGAGGGAGCCGATCTTGGCCGTCGAAGCACTAGAGCCAGTCGATCCGGTATGCTCGATCTCCTGGCATGATGTTGATAACCGAGCCGATCATAGTTGATACAATTTTGCTGATGCGAATTTTCAGTCTTTTTTGTCTCGTGGCGAGTCTTGCGCTTGCCCAATCGATCTCGATCGTGAAGGGTCCGGTCGATTATCAGGTCTATCAGAGGGGCAGCGATGGCAAAGCCGATATCCCGATGGAGCTCAGCGTCACCAACGGCGATGGCAAGAATGTTTTTGCCAGCTTAAAGCGGGGCATTGTGCCGGTAGCCGGGTTTATTGCCTACGAGCTGGGCAAAGTGGAGAACCAGAAGTTAATCGGTGTTTTGAAGGGTGTTCCCGCTGGCGGACCTTATCGCGTCGAGCTGCGCACTTCGCGCATGGGCTCCGCTATTACCGCCAGAAGCAATGTGCTGGTGGGGGACATCTGGCTGATGGTGGGGCAATCGAACATGGAAGGCGTGGGCGATCTCATCGATGTCGAGAAGCCTTCCGACCGCGTGAACTCGTTCAATCAAAGCGACGAGTGGGTGGAAGCGAAGGAGCCTTTGCATGAATTGCCGAGCGCGGCCGATCGTGTGCATTGGCGCAAGAATGCGGCAGGTGAACTTGAGCGGCTGACCGGCGGCGGACTGGAGAAGTTTCGCACCGAGCGCAAGAAAGGCGCGGGCCTGGGGCTGCCCTTCGCGATTGAGTATGAGAAACGGACCGGTGTGCCGGTGGGACTTTTTCCAAGTGCGCATGGCGGGACATCGATGGCGCAATGGAGTCCGGCGCTGAAGGACAAGGCTGGCGATTCGCTCTATGGCGCGACCATTCGACGCGCCGCGTTGGTTGGCAAGATCAAAGGGATCCTCTGGTATCAGGGCGAGAGCGATGCCAATCCGATCGCTAGCGCCGTGTTTCAGGACAAGTTTGAACAAATGGTGGCGGCGTTTCGGCAGGACCTCGATCAACCGGACCTTGCTTTTCACTACGTGCAGATTGGCCGACACGTGAATGCGCAGAATATGGCGCAATGGAATCGCGTACAGGAAGCGCAACGGCTGTCAGAGAGCCGATTGGGCAACTCGGTGATGTTTTCGGCAATCGATAGCGACCTTGACGACGGCATCCATGTTTCGACCTTGGACCTGAAGAGGCTTGGACGCGGTATGGCAGGCGTGGCGGCGGGAAAATTGAAGAAGGGTCCGCATGTGGCGGCGATCAGCGTGGAAGGCCAGACGGTGCGCGTGAAGTACAGCGAAGTGAACGGCAAGCTGACGAGTGCGGGGCGCGTTGGAGGCTTCACGGCGTTGACCCCACAGGGGGATGAGTTGCCCCTTTTCTACAAGGTGACAATGGATCCGAAAGACCCGGCGAGCGTGTTGTTGCACTTCCAGGGCAAGCTGCCGGACGGGGCGATGTTGAGCTACGGGCATGGCAAGAACCCTTACGCGAATTTGCGTGATGAGGCGGGACTGGGTGCGCCGGTGTTTGGACCGCTGATGATTCAGAAGTAACCAAAGTTTTTCTTGCTAGTCTAAAAAGATAAGTGAAAAAATCTGTAATTGTTCTCACGCTGGGCGCTAGCATTGCGTTCGCACAGGCCACTGCGCCCGATAAAGCCACTGCGCCCGATAAAGTTGTTGCTACGGTGAACGGAAATCCGCTCACATCCAAAGCATTGGAAGAATTCTCGAAGGGACTGCCAACCCAGTTCCAGCAGTATTATCAGCAGGATAAAGAAGGATTTCTCAAGCAGTACGCTGTCCTGATGAAGTTCTCGAAACTGGCTGAGGCGGCGAAAGTGGATCAGGCTTCACCTTACCGGCAACGGCTTGAGTTCGCTCGCCTGCAGATTCTCTCGCAGGCCTTCGTCGAAGACTATCGCGGCAAGATCGTTGTCGCCGATGAAGATTTGAAGGCTTTTTACGAGAAGAACAAGGATTCCTACACGCAGGCGAAACTGCAGGTGATTCTAGTGAACTTCTCCGCAACTCCCGCCAAGGAAGGCGAGAAAAAGAAACTGGCTGAAGCTGAGGCTGAAGCAAAGGCGCAGGATCTGGTGAAGCAGTTGAAGGCCGGGGCGGACTTCAAGAAGCTGGTGGCCGAGCATTCCGACGATGTCGCTTCAAAGGCGAAGGGTGGCGACTTTGGTACCATCCGGCGCAGCGACCAGATTCCGGATGAACTCAAGAAAGCGATTTTTGCGCTGAAGGCCAGTGAAGTTAGCGAGCCGGTGAAGCAGCCTAATGGATTCTATATCTTTAAGGTTACCGAGTATGCGGCGCAGCCATTTGAGGAAGTGAAGAGCATTCTCAGCAGCCAGACGCGGGATCA
>JBKJSR010000033.1:0-8517 GCA_046594355.1 Bryobacter sp. | reverse complement strand
CCTCAAACACCTCCTTGGTCACGGTCGACAGGGATTTGATTTCGAGAATGCGTTCGACTTGCGTCGGGAGCCGATTCAGCACACGGAAGTTGCCGCCGGTGACAGATATTTCAAATTTATATTTCCCTTGTTTTCAACCACCTGCACAAAGTGCGTTCCGAATTCCAAATCCCGTCTGCTAGCTTTTCTACCGGAGAGCGACCTGCGTCTCTCCATCAGTCAGATACCGACGACAAGGAATACAAATCATGACCTCCGTTGCTCAACAATTAGCCAATCAGGCAAACGCAAAGAAATCTACCGGTCCCTCCACCCCCGAGGGTCGGGCAACATCCGCAACCAACAGTCTCCGCCACGGCCTCACCGCCGCCAGCGCTACCCTCTTCGCAGCGAAACCCGAAGAACGGGAACAGTACCTGAAACTCCAGACCACCCTCCGCGAAGAATGTCTCCCCTCCGGCACCACCGAAAATCTGATCTTCGAGCAATATACTTACGCGAGCTTCCAGTGCCTCCGCGCCCAATCCTTCGAATGCGAAGCGCAAGACCGCTGGCTCGACAACCCAGACTCCCAACAGCTCTTCCTCCAAATGG
The DNA here is from genome assembly GCA_046594355.1 of Bryobacter sp. Classification (GTDB taxonomy): domain Bacteria; phylum Acidobacteriota; class Terriglobia; order Bryobacterales; family Bryobacteraceae; genus Bryobacter. The sequence goes on along the minus strand of JBKJSR010000033.1, from coordinate 7,923 downwards.
AACGCGCCATCAAACTCGGTGCCCTCTTTGAACGCCGCGCCGCCAAAGCCTTCAAACAACTCCAGCAACTCCTGCTCCACAGACTGGCGGGCGTCGAAGTCCACGCCGAACTCTCCGGTGCCAAAGTCTTCGCCCCAGTCTCAGTCGCCATCCCCTTTGCCGACCTCCGCAAAGATCAATTGGCAAGAGAAGAGCCGCTCATCCTTGGGCTCGCCATCGCCACCGGCCATCAATCCGATTTCAATCGTGCCGATCAAGTCTGGCTAAACGAGTCCAATCTCGCCAGCCAATTCAATGCGACCGCAGAACAAACCGCATCAAACACCGCTACGTCCCATGCATAAAGGCAGCAAACAAACCGAAAAACGCACCGCTGCGATTGCAAACAAACGAAGCCAATTCCACCGGCCAAGTCCGTTTCAAGCACCGCTGAGCCGAACAAACGAAGCCAGTTCCGCCGGCCAAGTCCACCCCAAACACCGCTGAGCGCCATGGATTAAAGCTGCGAACGAAGCCGAAAACGCACTGCCGCGATGTCAAACAAGCGAGCGGATGGAATGCAACCAAGCGAAGCCAATTCTGATTCCGGGGCTGCGGCAAAGCGCTCCACAACTACCAATGTCCCCGGTTGGATCGCCCACTACAGGCAGCCGAAAATTTACTTCAGATCGAGCTTCAAACTACCGCAAGTCTAGGGCCGAAGCGTGAAGGTGCCGTCCTTGTGCAATCGATACTTCTGGCCCCGCCAGTGAATGGAATTGCCAAAAAAACCGGCCACCCAAAACGCAAAACTCAACAGATCCTGCAGCGGCAACTGGTAAAGCTGCTGCGGCTTCGGGTTGTCGTTCAACACCCCGTTCTGTGCCGCAAAAGCGACTGTAAAACGTAACAGCAGAGCCGCGCCCAAAAATCCGGCTTCAAAGCCCGTCAGCGGCCAAACGGCCAGCAACACGGGCAGAGGGTTAGTAAAAAACTGCCCTAAATATCCAAGAGGCCGCGACCGCCGCGTCGACCGGTTCCACCGCAAGCGATGCGCAAAGTTCACTCGCATCGGCTCAGACCCGATTCGGTGCTCCACCACATAACTAGAGAGGATCGAATGCCAACCCTTCTCTGTCACCCGTTGCCCCAGCACAAAGTCCTCGGCCAGATAATTCTTCAGGCCCGCCCAGCCACCGGCATCCGCAATCGCCGCTTTGCGGGCCGCAACTGTCGGGCCGAGAGTAAATCGCATCCCCTCCAGCATCCTTGCGACCAGTACTCCGGCGATGAACTCCGTGTTCATCCCCAGCGCCTCGGTCTCGGACCACAAACTAGGCCCACCCACTGCCCGATACGGACAAGTCGCCACTCCCAGTTTCGGGTCCTGAGCAAACTCGCTCGCCACCACTGCCAGCATCCGCTCGTCCACGCGAATGTCCGAATCGGCCATCACTACAACTTCGTGACGCGCCGCTTCGCACAACTTCTCCAGGCTCCAGACCTTAGCGTTCGCATAAGTCGTATCGCCCACCACCAACAACCGCGACGCAACCGCCGAGAACTCCGCCTGCAGCTTCTCGACAATCGCGACAGCCGGATCGTCGGCGTCTCGCACGGCAAAAACGATCTCCCAATCGCCGGCGTAACTCTGCTGGAAGAAACTACGCAAGTTTTCCTCAAGGCCCGCGTCCAGGCCCTTCAACGGCTTCAGCACGCTAATGGGAAGTGCCGCCGGTCCGGTGACGGGCGGCACGCTCAAGTATCGGTACACCGCCGCCAGCACCAGAAAGCTGTAAATGATCGTCCCGAGTGCCAGCAGCCAGAGTATGGAAATCATCTACTCGACAGGCGTCTTCTTGTCGTTATTGTCGTGCAGCATCGCGGCAAATTCGTCAAACGGCTTCACGCCCAGATCGCCATGCCGCCGATTGCGCACCGACACTGTCCCAGCATCCACTTCGCGGTCGCCGATCACCAGCATGTACGGGATCTTCATCAACTGCGCTTCGCGAATCTTGAAGTTCACCTTCTCGTTCCGCTTGTCGATATCCACCCGGAAACCCTGTTCCTTCAGCTTCTTCTTCAGCTCCTCGGCATAGACGTTCGCCCTGTCTGTTACAGGCAGCAAGGTCACCTGCACGGGTGCGAGCCACACCGGGAAAGCCCCCGCATAATGCTCCACCAGAATTCCGAAGAATCGCTCCACGCTGCCAAACAGCGCCCGGTGTACCATCATCGGCGTGTGCTTGTTGCCGTCCTCGCCAATGTAGTTCAGGTTAAAGCGGCGCGGCAGGTTGAAGTCGAATTGCACCGTCGACAACTGCCACTTGCGCCCGATCGCATCCACCAGCTTCACGTCGATCTTTGGCCCGTAGAAAGCCGCCTCGTCCGGCATGATTTTCACATCCAGCCCCAGCCGTTCCACAGCCGTCTTCAATGCGTTCTCGGCCAGTTCCCATTCTTCCTTCGTGCCGACATACTTGTCCGATACGCCGCCATCCCAGGTCGAAAGTTCCGCTTCATACTTCTCAAACCCAAAGGTCTTGAGCGTGTGAAAGGCGAATTCGAGACAGCCCACAACTTCGTCTTCCACCTGCTCTGGAAGGCAGAAAATGTGGGCATCGTCCTGACAGAATCCGCGCACGCGCAACAAGCCGTGCAGCGTGCCGGATCGTTCATAACGATACACCGTACCCAGTTCACCCAAGCGCACGGGCAAGTCCCGGTAACTGTACTGCTTGTTGTCGTAAATCAAGATGTGGCACGGGCAGTTCATCGGCTTCAACTGATAGCTGGCATCGTCGAGTTCCATCGGCACAAACATGTTCTCGCCGTAGAAACTCGCGTGTCCCGATACTTCCCAAAGTTGCCGCCGCGCCACGTGCGGCGTCACAACCAGATCGTAACCGCGCTCGAGATAGGTCTCGCGCATCCAGTCTTCCATGATCTTGCGCACCAGCGCGCCCTTGGGATGAAAGAAAATCAGTCCCGGACCGGCCAGTTCCTGAATCGAAATCAAATCCAGTTCGCGCCCAAGTTTGCGATGGTCGCGCTTCTTTGCTTCTTCAAGCTGCTTCAGATGCTCGTCGAGTTCCTTTTGCGAAAACCAGGCCGTGCCGTAAATGCGCTGCAACTGCTGGCGCTTCTCGTCACCCTTCCAGTACGCACCCGCCACGCTCAACAGCTTGAACGCCTTCAGTTTTTTGGTCGAAGGAACATGTGGTCCGCGGCAGAAGTCGATGAATTGCGGTCCCAGCGTGTACTCGCTGAAGATGTCGTCGGCACGCTCGGTGATCAGCTCCACCTTCATCGGCTCGTTCATCGCTTCGTACTTCGCAAGGCCCTCGGGCTTCGCTATCAGACGCCGGTCAAAGGTCAGATCCCGGTCTCGGATCTCGGCCATCTTCTTCTCAAGCTTCTCAAGGTCTTCCGGTGTGAAGGGGTCCTTACGGTCGAAGTCATAGTAAAAGCCGTTCTCGATCGGTGGTCCAATTCCGAGCTTGGTCTCCGGGTAAAGTTCAAGTACCGCAGCGGCAAGAAGGTGCGCAGTAGAGTGCCGGTACACTTCAAGCGTAGCCGGGTCTTTCGTCGTCAGAATGCTCACTGTGGCATCGCCTTCCAGCGGGCGCGTCAGGTCCCAAAGGTTTCCATTTACTTTGGCAACCATTGCTTCTTCAGCAAGGCGTTTCGAGATCGAAAGGGCAATATCAAGGGGCCGCGTTCCGTCTGGGAACGATTTCTGGCTCCCATCCGGTAGCGTAACGAGGACTTCACTCATGAGGTTTGGGGGTTCAAATTCAGCGTAACATGCGAGGCCGCCGTAACTATTCCGCGCTGCGGAAGCACTAGGCTATAGTGAAATTAGAAATGATTCCTACGGAGCCCCAAAGTGACGAGCAGCTGGTTCAACTCGCCCAAAATGGTGACGACGGGGCTTTTCCTGAGCTCGTAAAGCGTTACAGTCGCCGCATCTTTCGGGTCGCTCGCAACATCACAAACCATGATGAGGATTCCGAAGACGTGTTGCAAGAGACCTTCATGAAAGCGTATAAGCACCTTGCTACCTTCCAGGGCAACAGCAAGTTCTACACTTGGCTGGTCCGTATCGCCATGAACGAAGCGCTCATGAAACTCCGCAAGCGCCGCACCGGCAAGTTGGTTTCGCTCGATGAAGAACTGTCCACCGGCGAAGATACCGTCATCCGTGAAATCGCCGTCTGGGAAGGCAACCCTGAAGATACTTACTCCCAGGAAGAACTCCGCGAACTTCTCGACAAGACCATTTCGAGCCTTCCGGAAGGATTCCGAACAGTGTTCGTCTTGCGTGATGTCGAAGAACTGTCTACCGAAGAGACCGCCGAGACCCTCGGCCTCAGCATCCCCGCCGTCAAGAGCCGTCTGCTGCGCGCCCGGCTTCAGCTTCGCGAAAAGCTGACTCGTGTATTCAAACGGAAAGGAGAAAACGCTTTTGCCTACGTGTAAAGATTTCCTCCGCGAACTGAGCGACTATCTCGATTCCTCTATGGACGCCGAGACCAAACAGGAGCTGGATCGGCACGTCGAAGAGTGCCCCAATTGCTGGGTAGTTCTCGACACCACCAAGAAGACCATCAAGATCTACAAGGGCTGCGAGGCACAAGCCGTTCCGCAGGCGCTCGAGGACAAGCTCATGGCCGCCGTCGCCGCGAAGATGGCCGAAAAGAAATGCGGACTATAGTCTAGGCTTCGCCGCGTGAGAGCTTATCGATCCCGTCCCGGCTCCACTTTACTCCGTAGCCCGGCCCATTGGGTATCGCCAGCATGCCTTCCGCATCGAGGCGGAAAGGCTCTTCCAACAGGTCTTCCAGATAAGGTTCGGGCGTCAGATATTCGACAAAGCGTGCGTTGCCCGCCGCTGCTGTCAGGTGCAGATCCGCCACCAGCCCCACTCCTGTATTCCAGCCATGCGGCACCACCAGAATGTTGTGGTCGTCGGCATATTGTCCGATCCGGTGCTGCTCGCTCAAACCGCCCACCTTCGTTACGTCGGGCTGCAGGTAATCCACCGCCCGCCTCTCGATCCAGGGCAAGAAGCTCTGTCTTCGAGTCAACACTTCACCCGCCGCGATCGGCACGGGCGACTGGCGCGTCAGCTCGACATAGCCGTCGATGTCGTCCGGTCGCAGAGGCTCCTCAAACCAGGTCACATCGTAGTCCTTCAGCATCCGCGACTTCTCGATAGCCCACTTGTAGCCGTGCGGCCAAAAGGCATCGCTTCCGCCCGCATCCACCATCAGGTGGCAGTAGGGGCCGATCGCCTCCCGCGCCACTCTGACGATGGCCTCATCCATGGAGGGCGTGTTTCGCCCAAACGGTCCCCAACCCATCTTGAAGGCACGAAAGCCGCGCTCCTTTGCGGCCAACAATCGGTCGGCCATCCGCTCCGGTTCCACCATCAACATCGAGGCATATGGCTGCACTCTGTCCCGATACTTGCCACCCAGCAAACGCCAGATCGGTTGCCCCGTAACCTGCCCGAGCAGATCCCAAAGCGCCATGTCGATTCCCGAGATTGCATGGGTCACCGAGCCGCCGCGGCCTTGCCAGAACGTGTTCTGGTGCAGCATCTCCGTTGTCGCCGCCGGGTCGATCGCGCTTGCCCCTTCATATAGGGGACGCAATAGATCGAGTGCCGCCGCAACCAGCTTCGCCGAGGTGTAGACGCTGCCCAGGCTGCTCAGCCCCGCGTCGGTCTTCACTTCAACTAGCGTTCTTGTCTGTTCGAGTTCCCCATAGCGCGCCGGCCAGTCTTCATAAGCTTTTCCGTACAGGGGGATGGCGCGGATCGATTGAATTTTCATGGTGCCTACTTGCGGGTCATCGACTTCACTACAACCCCGTTCCTTACGTCGTCTGAAGGGTTCACGACTACCATATCGCCTTCGCTCAATCCGCTGACCGCTTCGATTTCGGTGCCAAAATCACGGCCCACTTCGATCTTGCGAAAGGTCACTTTGTTGTCCTTGCCCACCACCGCCACGAAGATCCCTTCGCTGCGGGTCACGATCGTATCGCCCGGCACCAGAATCAACTGGCGCGTCTGGGTCGTCTCGATCCCAACCTGCACATACATGCCAGGCAGGAGCGTACGGCCCTGATTGACGACATTCACTTCAGCCAGTAGCGTGCGGCTCTGGTTCTCCAGGGCGTTTGATGTTCTGACTACGCTGCCCACCAGCGTCTGCTTCAAATCGGGGATGCGCACCAGAGCTTTCTGGCCTACGCGTATATCGCCGATGTTCACTTGCGGCACATTCACAAACACCCGCAGCTTCGAGATGTCGCTCAACCGGAACAGGTCGCGCCCGGCGGCAAGCGCGGCCGGAGTTATCAGGTTGCCTACCGCGCAGTTCCGCTGCGTGATGATCCCGTCCCAAGGGGCGGTTACCCGCTTGAACTCGCTCATCTGATCGATCCTCGCCACCTCGGCCGTCTGTGCCTTGATCGCCTCTTCGGCCGCAACCAGATTCGCTTCCTGCGCTTTCACATCCGCCTTGCGCGCGTCCTGAATCGCCGTCTTCTCATCGAGATCCGCCCTGGCTACAATCCCGCTCTCGACCAGTTGCCTGGCGCGCGAATAGTTCACCTCGGCCAGCTTCGCCGTTGCCTTGGCCTGTTCGATCGCCGCACGCACTTGCGCTGAACTGGCCCGCAGTTGCTCGAGACGTGCCTTTGAGTTGCGCAACTGCTGATCGAGTTCGGGTGAGTCGATCTCGACCAGCATGTCGCCCTTCTTCACGACGTCGCCGATGTCTACCATGCGCGTCTTGATGTATCCCTCGGCGCGTGCGTAGATCGGCGTCTCACCGATGGCGGCCACGTTGCCGGGGAGGCTGATCTCCCGCACCGGTGTCGAGAGCTTCACCCTGGTAATGGTCACCGGGAGACGCTCTTCCGCATTGGTCTTGGCTTCGGCCTCAATCATTTTCAGCCGCTGCTCTCTGGGAGTCCATCCGACGTAAAACACCGCCAGGGCCAAAAGGCCCAGCATCAAAAAGAATCCGATCGCCCTGGTCATTCCGTCTCCTCAAGTTCGTTCATCACCGGTGCCTGTTTGCGCAGGCTGCTATAAACCAGTGGAACGATGAACAACGTGGCCATCGTCGCAACCAGCAATCCTCCAATCACCGCACGCCCCAGGGGCGCGTTCTGTTCTCCACCCTCGCCGAGGCCGATCGACATCGGCAGCATGCCGATGATCATCGCCGCCGCCGTCATAATGACCGGCCGCAACCTGGTGACGCCCGACTCAAGCGCCGCCTCGCGCGAAGTCAATCCCATTGGCCGCAAGTCGTTGGCAAAGGTCACCAGCAGGATGCTGTTCGCAACGCCCACGCCGATACTCATGATGGCACCCATCAGGCTCGGCACATTGAAGGTAGTCTGCGTCGCGAAGAGCATCCACACGATGCCGCACAGGCTGCCGGGCAGGGCAGTCAGGATAATGAACGGGTCGAGCCAGCTTTGGAAGTTCACCACCATCAGCATGTAGACCAGCAGGATGGCGAACAGCATTCCGAAGCCGAGCCGTACGAAGCTCGAGTTCATTGTTTCGACTTGCCCGCGCAGATCAATCGACATGCCGCTCGGCAGCTTCGGCCGCATCTCGTTGAGGATCGCATTCACTCTTTTCTGTACCGATCCAAGGTCGGTGTTCTCGACATTGGAGTAGACGTTGAAGGTCGGCTGCACGTTGTAATGGTTCACTACCGCCATGCTTGTCGATCGCTTTACCTCAGCCAGATTGGCAAGCAAACTCGAGTTGCCTCCACCGGGAGGCGTGATCTGTGTGTGTGTGACGTCTTCGAGGTCTTCGATCCTGTTCTGTGGTGTCTGCGCCGTGACCTGGTAGCTGACGCCGTTGGTTGGGTCGAGCCAGAAGTTGGGCTGCGTCTGTCCGCT
>JBKJSR010000005.1:0-4394 GCA_046594355.1 Bryobacter sp. | reverse complement strand
CGTCACGATCCCAAAAACGATGGGCACCATCGTACTTGCCTTCGAGGCGATCCTCTTCCTGGCAGTGGGCTTTTACCTCGCTCGGCGCCCCATCCGTCTCGGCGGTCTGGCCCTCTTCGTCTTCAGTATTCTCAAGGTTTTCCTTTACGATTTAGGCGAACTCGACACGCTCCCGCGCATCTTCAGCTTCATCGTTCTTGGTCTTTTTTTGATCGGCGCGTCCTGGGCCTACACCAATTACCGTCAACAACTGCAAAAATACTTATAGTGTCTATTGATGAACGCCAATTCTTTGTCGAGTCGCAGACGACAAAGCCCGCAACCCTGAATTGCCCATTCTGCCGGACTGTCGATACCTACGACCTGCGCTGGCTCTTGCGCAAGAAGCGGGACCGTCTCCCCGGCAACGGCGACGACCGCGACCGCGCCAAATTCCTGAAGGCTCTGAGCTACATGGTCCTGCTCGACGACAAGGCCACCTGCAAGAATCAGCGCTGCCGCAGACCCTTCGAAATTTCGGGAGTGAAGACTACCGCCTTCCTCTAAACGCAAGGGACAGGCGCGAAGGAAACAGCGCGCCCAAAAGCATCAGCCAGGCCACGGTGCAGATTACGAACAGCGATTTCGCGTTGCGGAATTCCAGTTCGATCACAACCGGACCAGCCTGCCGTGGATCAATCCACATTTGCCCCAGCCCATCCCGCCGGATCGGCCATTGCTTCCCATCCACCGTTGCCTTCCAACGCGGATCATGAGCAATCTGCAGGCTGATCGCGTCTCCCGCTCTCGGGCTCGCATCGATTCGTGCGCGGCTTGGGGAAAGCCCGGTCAACACACCGCCATTCGATTGCGGGCCTTCGAGCGCGCTAACATAGCGCACCGCCTTCGCGCCAAACCTCAGTCAGTTGGCCATCGAATTGATGCGGTGACTGCTAGGCTTTGTAGGGATCGCTCGACCTCTCGTCTCCGGTCGCAATGTAGTCGATCCCAAGCGCCTTTAACCATGTGGTCGTCAGCCGCCCGTCGCCTTTGTACACCGGCAAAAAATCGCGCCGAGCCTGAAAATAGACGCTGCCATGGCCATCGTAGTTTGCCATCTAGCGCGTGATGCGATGCTCCCGACTCTCAGCAGCAGGGCGTATCCAAGATCCAACTCCATTTGATATCGGTGCGGTTGGGCGCAAAGAAATAGCCGAAGTATTCCCACGTCAGCGGAATCGCCATCATCGGTATCAGTAAGCCCGCTGCGGCTGCAATGCGCTTCGTGCCTGGCCGCTGCCGCAACTGGAAGACAATGAGCGCACTCACCGCCGACAACAGGGCCAGTGCCAGATAATGCCAGCGGTCCACACCCGCCACGCCTCCCACAATCGCCAGCGCCCAGAATGCCAAAGCAAATCCGCCAATCATGTTACTCAGCGGCACCAGCGCGCAAGCTACTGCCGCGATTCCGGCCCGTCGCCAGTCGAACCTCTCAAGCGCCCGGTCTATGCGATTCCTGCCGGGCCGACAAGGCCTTCAACCGCTGATTCAGCCAATAGCCATTCAGCTCTCCAGCAATACTCGGCATCAGTCAGGAATAGGGTGAGGTCAGGCTATTAAAAAGCAGGTAAACGCCAACTGGGCCAAGACAAAAAAAGAAGCCTGTCGTCAGATGGTAGGCACGCCCCGCGCTCGTCTGCCCAAACGTGGCGAGTAGCGCAACCAGATAGTGAAGTAGCGGTGGATAGGTATTCTCAAAAGGCACTCCCTCATACCAATAGGGGAACCATTCCGCATCGCCGATGTAGCGGGCGAGAGTCAGGACCAGACAGCCACAACCCAGTAATTCGCACTCGCCAGAATTGCCAGTGCCCCCGCAATCTTTGCGGCCGCGTGAGGCTGCTAACTCCCGGAAGCCTGAATCTGCACCAGTTCCGCTTCCTTCTTCGAGAGCACCACGGATTCAATCGTTTGCGGATCGCGCCAAAAATCCATCAGAGACGTCTGATGCACGCAACTCACCGTACAGTGGGGAGCGCAGCCCTTCTTGGTCTTGTACTCGCGGCGAACATCCTCGATGCCATAGTCGGCGATCGGTGTGCCAGGGAACCCGCGCTGCTGGGAGCAGTAATGTACTAGCCCTTCTTCGCAAATGTAAAGGTAGCGCGCACCGGCCCGGCACTTCCAGTCGTTCGGTTCCCCATCCGCGATCTTGTCCTGAAACTGATTCAACCGCGCATAGCTGCTCTTCGAGAGATTGCGGATACGATGAAACACATCGCGCTCAATCTTGCCCAACGGCTTCAACTGTCCGCTGCCATCGTGAATGATGCCCACCGTCGAACTCAAACCCAATTCATGCGCCCGGGTCGCAATCACAAAAGCGTCTTCCGGAGTCTTGATCGCCGCGCCCACCACGCTATTGATATTCACGTGGAACAGCGCAAATTCCGCCAGCCACTGCAGCCTCAAGTCGAGCACCTTCAGGCTCTTCTTTGAGACTTCATCCGGCAGGAGATTGTCGATGGAAATCTGAAGGTGATCGAGGCCCGCGGCGTTCAGCCTTCGAATCCCGTCTTTCGAAAGCAGATAGCCATTCGTGATCATACCGGCGATCGCGCCAGTCTTTCTGATCTCGCGAATAATGTCTTCAATTCGACTATGCAAGAGCGGTTCCCCGCCACTGATCGTGATGAGTGTCGCACCCAGCCGTCCCAAATGCCGTACACGATCGAGCATGATCTCGATATCGACTTCTTTCGAGTCGGTATCGTATTCGTTGCAATAGCCGCAATCGATGTTGCAACGCCGGATCGGCACGATGTGGGCTTGCACGACGTGGTCGGTGGAAGCCAGACCTTTTGCTACAAGGCCGAGCTCGCGAAACATTCGCTGATAGGCTGCGATTCGCCTTTGGACGCGGAAGGAGAGTGAGGGCATTAGGCCAAACCTTTATTATACGTCAGCGGAGCTTGATTTCTACTTTTCCCCCGGACCCTTCGTACTCCAGTACGATCGTCTTCGCCTTTGTCATTTTGCCGGGGTATTCAAAGAATAAGTTCCCCGCCCTGCCGCTCTGCAATGGTCCTTCCGGCAATGCACTCTCGATCGCCACGTCCCAATCCTGTTCGGCCTTCTCTTCTGTAACGGTGCCCGCCGGCCTGCGCTGGCCGGGCGCAGGGTCGCCGGGAAAGCGGGATTGCTGCCGTGGCTGTCCCACCATCACGTCGGTGCCGCCCATACCGCCGCTGTAGACCATGCGTTTCTGTTGCGGGTCCATGTCGCGGTTGCGCAACGTGTTCGCAACCAACCCTGGTGCCGCCGCGCTTAGCGTGATCTTCTGTCCGTTGATCTTCAACCTGAAATCGGCAATACGCAGTTCTCCAACAAAAGTCTTGGCCGCAAAAGCGCCGACTTCGATCACGACGAAGTTGCCCGAATCGTGCAGCACCGTTTTTTGCCTGTCCTGACTTTCGCGCGGCGTCGCGGCAAAACTGCGGCCCATATAAGTGGCCCCGATCTGAAGCCTGCCGGCATCCCCGTTGTATTCGTAGTCGGCCGCCTTCGCTTTGAGCGGCAACCCGCGCGATGCTACGTCCTGTCCCCAAACCGTGGCAATTGTCGTCACAATAAGGAATCTCCGCATGTTACGCATTGCTTTCATCCTATCCCTGATCGTTACCTGTTTGAATGCGCAATCCGTGCCGCAGCGCATACGCTCGGTGCTCGCCCAAAATCAGCGTGTCCACTGGGGCGTCCACGCCGTCCAGCTCAAGACAGGCCGCGTCCTCGCAAGCTTCAACGCCGATCAGTTCTTCGTGCCTGCATCGAACACCAAGCTCTTCACCAGCGCCTATGCGCTCACTGCGCTAGGGAGCGATCACCGCTTCACAACTCGCGTGGTCGCGGCCAGCAATATCGACACGACCGGCAAGCTCACAGGCGACCTGGTTCTCGCCGGTGGCGGAGACCCAGCCTTATCGGCTCGCGTCTACCCCTATAACCGCGACACCCCCTTCGGAGAAGACCGTCTGGCACCACTGCGCGACCTTGCGCGCCAATTGAAGGACCGGGGCGTCAAACACATCGCCGGGCGCATCCTCGGCGACGATTCGCAACAGCAATTCGATCCCGTGCCAAACGGCTGGTCGGCTGGCGACGGCCTCTTTGAATACGGAGCGCCCGTCTCGGCGTTAAGCTTCAACGACAACATCTTTGAGCTGCGGGTCGATGCCACGGGCATCACGCTGAATCACGCTGTCGAGTACTTCGCGATGCTAAACGAGATCCGGAATACACCCGGCGATCCCCGCCGCATTCGCATCGTCCGTCAACCGGGCTCACACACCGTCACGCTCAGCGGCAACCTCCCACCCGGTGCTAAGGAATATGCAAACGAACTCGCCGTCGAG
>JBKJSR010000003.1:0-13982 GCA_046594355.1 Bryobacter sp. | reverse complement strand
GGATTTGCCGCTTTGGCCGATCCCAGTACATCATCCGGAGCGGACGGCAATGGAGCCGTCCACCTCTGGTCTCGGATCACACGGCGCTCGGGTTGCGTCCCCGCAGAGCCCTATCCTCCGTGTGACTTGGGCACTCCATCACGTTTAGAAGCAGCTTCCGAAAATAGTTTACACAAAACTCTTGACACTACCGGAAAGACCACCGATCAGGATCTTGTGTGGTGGTTGAGGCATGAGAACCCGCGCCTGGGATTATCACCATCGAACGGGGAGACGTGCTTTGGGTGGACTAAGGCCTGACTGCGATGCGGCTTGCCACGGATACGCAGTACATGGGGTATGTACTGCGGGAAGGAGAGACCGCTCCACCACAGGGTATTCTTGATGCACTTGAGAATTCAAAGCGGATGCAAGACATCGTCATGTCGCGAATGGTGGTTGGGGAAAACCGGGAACGAAGTGCTTGCCGAAGCGCTCAACGAGATTCGAGCGTTAGAAATCAAAGGGACAGTCTACCCGCATCCGATTGGAGCCCACGGCCACGGCGCCGGTCCGTTGATTGGGCTTTGGGATCGACAGCAGGGTGTTTCAGGGCGGAGCGATGTGAAATTGATTCCGGATACCTGGTTTTCGATTGAGCTATCCAGCCGGACACCAGTGCCGGATTGGGCTAACCAGGAATTATTTGTGGGGATGGAGGAGGACGCGATATTTGGTTCCGGCGGCAAGATCCAGTGGGTGTTGCGCAGGCAGGAGAAATTTCACTTGATCCGCTAGGCGCACGCCGCGATCTGATAAAGCGCTGGAGCGGCGACGATAGGCTCGAAATATGGAGGGGCGACGACGCCGAGATATTCCCTCACGAAAGCCCTTGCCATTGAGGCACATCCCTGGTGCCGATACATTTGAAAGAACATGTGCTGTGCGGCTGCGGCATCAAGGGTGGGGCAAAGCAAGGCGACTACAGAGGCACTGGAGAAAATGCATTCCGGGCATTCCTTGCCAACTTGCCGACAGTTTTCCTTGGTGACTGCTAGTGCTTGATTTTCTTCGATTCCTACCAGCATTTCGTTGCTCTCCTGAAGTGAAATTCAGTTGTATCCTGAATTCCGAATTGTTCCTAGCCTGCACGTGGGGAGAATCTCAAACTTCTATGCGGGTAGGAACGCCTTCCTGCGATACCCCTAAAAAGGGGGGATTGGATTTCTAAAATTCTTTGATTTCATATAGTTAAAGTGATGCAAAAGCTCAAAGCTGTTGCTACGCTCAAATTAGGACCCCAAGTTTCAATGAAACACAGGGGCGCTCCCAAATTTCTATAAAGACAAGCGTTTTCCGTATTCATGAATATCCGCTCGCTGTTTAGCCTGTTTTCGTCCGATCTTGCCATCGATCTTGGTACGGCCAATACCCTCGTGTACGCCAAGGGAAAGGGGATTGTTGTCAATGAACCTTCCATCGTGGCCATTAACAAGAACAACGGTGAAGTTGAAGCTGTTGGGAAGGAAGCAAAGGAAATGCTGGGTCGAACTCCTGGCAACATCGTTGCAATCCGTCCAATGAAGGATGGCGTGATCGCCGACTTCAAGGTGACGGAGAAGATGCTGAACTATTTCATTCAAAAAGCGCACGGGCGCAAAATGCTGGTTCATCCCCGGATCGTGATCGGCGTTCCCTCCGAAATCACGCAAGTGGAAAAGCGGGCGGTGATCGACTCCGCGTATCGGGCCAAGGCTAGCGAGGTTCACTTGGTGGAGCAGGCAATGGTTGCGGCGATCGGAGCTGGACTTCCGATTACAGAGCCTGGTGGCAACATGGTTGTGGATATAGGCGGCGGAACCACGGACGTTGCCGTCCTGTCGCTTGCAGGCATCGTTTATTCGCGGTCGGTGCGGGTGGCGGGCAATGAGTTGGACGAAGCGATCATTCAATACCTGAAACGAAAGTACAACCTGTTGGTTGGCGAAAGAACAGCCGAGCAAATCAAAATGCAGATCGGCTCCGCTTCGGAACTGGACAAGCCGATCACGATGGAGATCAAGGGCCGCAACCTGATTGAAGGCGTGCCTCGCACGCTCACCATTGGCGACGCTGAGATCCGCGAGGCGCTGGCGGAGGGCATTTCAACGATCATCAATGCGATTCGCGTAGCTCTGGAGCGGACACCGCCCGAGCTCTCCGCAGATATCTCCGATCGGGGTATCGTTCTCACTGGCGGGGGTGGATTGATCAAGAATCTCGACAAGCGGATCCGGATGGAGACTGGGCTGCCAGTGTCGGTTGCAGAAGATCCTTTGGCTTGCGTTGTTTTGGGAATCGGCAAGATGCTCTCCGACTTCAAGCTGTTGCGCCGAATTGCGATTGAATAGGAGAAGGACGCCTTCGCGGCAGCCATGGATGAATTACTAGGCAGATACCGCAACTTGTCCGTCCTGGTGATTGTCATCATGGCGCAACTTGTGCTGCTCGCGGTTCAGGTCAAAAATAATCAGGATGTCCGTCTGATTCGTGTGTGGGCCGTAACCGCCATCACCCCTCTTGCGCGCGTTCTTGAAGGAGTGCGGGCGAATACTTTTGGCCTCGCGGGCGAATATTGGCACTTGCTGGAAATCCGGACTGAGAACCGCGCCATGAAATCGGATCTGGATCGTCTCAAGCTGGAGAACCAGTATTTGAAAGAAGAACTGGCTACTGCCAAGCGTGTCGAAGCAATGGCATCATTCGTACAGCGAAACCCAAACAAGACGATAGGGGCCCGCATTATCGGGGCGGGAGCAGGCATGAACTCAAAAGTAGTTTTCATCGACCGCGGTTCCACTGCTGGAGTACTCAAAGGCATGCCGGTGATCACTCCCGACGGAATTGTCGGTAAAGTGACCGCTTCCTATCCAACGGGTTCGCAGGTCATGCTGGTCACGGATCCGACATTCGCCTGCGGAGTTGTTTCGGACAAGACACGCGTTCACGGTACAGCGCGCGGGCAAGGGAACAATCAACTTCTCGTGGACTATGTTCAGAACGAACAGGTAGTTCAAGTAGGAGAGGTTTTTTATACCTCGGGCGACGACCGGATTTTCCCCAAAGGATTGCCTGTGGGGCCGGTTCGTGTCGCCCGCCAAGGCAAGCTGTTCAAAGAAATATACGTGGCACCAGGGGCGTTTGAGAAAGGGCTTGAGGAAGTGCTTGTGGTTCTGGACGGTGTTCATCAACAGATCCCAGATCCTTCTCAGATGGCGAATGTCGGACCGGAAGCCAAGGCTCTCGCTCCCCCACCATCCGACACAGTTGCGCTGCCTCTCGATGCGAATCCTCAACAAAAATCCAACCAGAGATTTTCAACGGAAGCTGATCGATTGGTGGATCGTTACAAGACTATGGGCGAACAACAAGGGGTAAGTTATGGGAATGGCGGGAAGCTTCCAAACTTTAACGCCCCGCTCGTTCCGGGGGGGCCTGCGCCCAAATCCAGTCCGGCTGCGCCAGGCACAACTCAGCCTGCGGGCACACCTGTGCCCAAGACCAGTCCAGTTGCGCCAGCCACAACTCAGCCGACAGGCCCACCTGTGCCACGATTGCCCGGAATTGTTGGAGCAGCTCCTCCTAAGGCAGTCCCCCAGTAGGACGAATTGCGACATGGAATCCCCAGAGTACAGCGAAGCAAATTATGTAGAAGGGCGAAGGCGGAAAAGTTCGTCGTCGAGCTTTAGGCCGGTCGTCTTCTTCCTCGTTCCCCTGTTTTCCGTGCTGCTGGACATCTTCCTCCCCCGGTTTATCGAGTCTGCGAGGACTCTCGAATTCCCACTCCTGATCACGATTTATTTTTCGCTCATGAAGCGGCAACCGATCACGGGTATCGTGATTGGGGCCACCATCGGATTGATGCAGGATTCGCTTTCACAGCAGCCGCTTGGGATGTTCGGAATTGTAAAAACCTTGGTCGGA
This sequence comes from Bryobacter sp., assembly GCA_046594355.1. Lineage (GTDB taxonomy): Bacteria > Acidobacteriota > Terriglobia > Bryobacterales > Bryobacteraceae > Bryobacter. Next base: position 10,040 of record JBKJSR010000003.1, on the reverse strand, counting down.
TACTTCGCGGCGTCGGTCAGCTTGCGCTTCGATGTGAACAATCCCGCGCTTCGCTTCATGCTTTGCAGCTTCTTTTTTGTCTTTCACCAGTTCTTTTACTGGGTGATGGTGCGGGCACTGCTGGGGCAGGTTCCCAATATCGACGGTGTGGATGAACTCGTGCGAGCGATTCTCAATTCAGCAATAGCACTTCCTTTATTTTTGCTCTTGGATAAACTGAGAGAGGACGAAAGATAAGACTTTCGGCCAACTAGATTATTGTGTTTTACCTCCCCGGACGTTCGCGACGAGAAGACTTCCAAGACCGGATGCGCTTCTTGCGCGATGAGTCCAAGTTCGCGCAAGGCAAAATTGCTTTTCTCCAGTATCTGAGCGTCGCCGTATTTTTAATCATCGTGGGCGGATATTGGAATTTGCAAATTCGCAATGAGGAGTTGTACTCCTTGAAGGCGGAGCGGAACCGCATTAAGGCGCTACCAATCCTCGCGCCCCGGGGAAAGATCCTGGATCGGGACAATAGGGTGATTGTCGACAACCATTCGAGCTTTTCTGCTCTCCTGTCACGAGAGACAGTGAAAGACGAACACCTGAAACCAATCGCCAATGGTCTTGATCTGGACTATGAGGAATTGGTTGAGAAGCTAAAGCGCTTCAGGGCGCGGCCGAAATATCAGGCGATCATCATCAAGGACGAGCTCACACCTGCAGATATATCTTTCGTCGAATCGCACCGGGATCCCGATACATACCCCGAGCTTGAGTTGTTGCACTCCGAACGAAGAGTCTACCCCGCCAAAGGTTTCGCCGCCCACCTGATTGGTTACGTCGGTGAAGTTTCAGAAGTAGAGTTGAATCAATCCGATTTTGCAAAGTACCAGCAGGGAGACCTTGTTGGCAAAACGGGTATCGAGAGGCAGTACAACGACGTTTTGACCGGGAAGGATGGCCAGCGTCAAGTACTTGTGGATAACAAGGGGAATGAGCGCCGAATCTTGGGGTTAAAGCCTGCCGTACCCGGCCAGTCTCTTCAATTGACACTCGATCTCGATGTGCAGGTCGTCATGGAGTTGGCGATGGAAGGCCGCAGGGGCGGTGCTATCGCACTCGATCCCCGCAACGGCGAAGTGCTTGCCATGGTTTCGAAGCCTGGATTTGATTTGGGAAAACTTTCTTCACGTGAAAGAACCAAAGAGTGGCGTGAGATATTTTCAAATCCCGAAAAGCCTCTCCTGAACCGGGCAATTCAGGCACAGTTGGCTCCTGGATCCACATTCAAGCCGATCGTCGCTCTTGCCGCACTTGAAGGGGATGAAATTACGAACGACACCTCATTTTCCTGCGGAGGCGGCTGGAATTTCTTTGGACGATACTTCCATTGCCACCTCAAGAAAGGCCACGGAGCTACCAGCCTGAAGAAGGCAATCGCGCAATCCTGCGACGTTTATTTCTATAACGTCGGCAACAAGACCGGAATCGACCAGATCTCGAAGTACGCCGGCATCGCCGGATTTGGCGCAAAGACGGGCATCGATCTGCCGTCTGAGGCCGAAGGGATTCTGCCTTCGAGCAAATGGAAAATCCGGGCTCTGCGCGAAAAGTGGTACGAAGGCGACACGATATCTGTTGCGATCGGCCAAGGGTATTTGACTGTAACCCCCATCCAGCTCGCTTATGCAATCGGTGGCTTGGCGGCTGGTGGAATTTGGCATACTCCTCATCTCCGCAAAGGCGATGCTCCGGCCAAGGCCGCGCGCAAGGCGGATTTGAATCTGGAAAACGTGCGCCTTGTAGTGGATGGCATGTGCGAGGTAGTGAACGGCTCGGGAACTGCTGCGCGCTCGCGGATTCCTGGTATCGAGATGTGCGGCAAGACGGGAACGGCGCAGACGGCATCCAACGAGTACCAGAAGGCAAAAAATATCAAGCTAAAGGACAACGCCTGGTTTGTCGCATTCGCCCCCAGAATCAATCCGGAGATCGCTGTGGCCATTCTATTTGAGGAGGGCGAGCACGGCCCGCTGGCAGGTGTAATCGCGCGTGACGTGGTGAAGGCATATTTCGACAAGAAGAGCCGCAAAGAGCTATCGCAGGTAACGCCGGGACCGGTAACGGCGAGTGTCCCAGTCCAAGCTGAAGGAGCGAACAACTAGTGTTGACACTGCGTTCCTTGCGGGATTTGGACTGGACTCTATTGATCCTCACTCTTGTTCTGTGCAGCATTGGTGTGCTTCAGATTTATTCCGCTACCCAGTCCACGGATCAATCCGACCGCTGGTGGAAGCAGGTTGCGTATATATGTGTTGGCTTGATTGTGTTTTATCTCGTGAGCCAGATTGATTACCATACACTTGTCGGTCAATCTCCGCTGATGTACATCATCTTTGGAATTGTGCTCGTTTCACTACTGATCCTGAGCAAAGTGGTTCTAGGAGCGAAGCGTTGGATTTCGCTGGGCGGCGGGTTTAAAATGCAACCCAGCGAGTTCATGAAGTTGATTCTGATTCTCCTGGTTGCGCGATTCATCTCGGAACTAAAAAGCGATTCCCTCGGTTTGCGGAATCTTCTAAAGCTCTCTGCTTTGGTGCTCGTTCCTTTTACCCTGGTCGTTCTGCAGCCGGATCTGGGAACTGCATTATGCTATCTGCCCATTCTCGGCGTGGGTATTCTGCTTGCTGGCTTGACCAAACAACAGGCCGTCGCCATCCTGATCATTCTGGTGCTGGTTCTGCCCGTTGGATGGTTTGTGCTGAAGGACTACCAAAAAGCACGCATCACCAGTTTTCTCGATCCAGCCCTCGATCCGCAAGGATCCGGCTACCAGGTGATGCAATCGAAAATCGCGGTAGGCTCCGGTGGCATGTGGGGCCTTGGCGTTACGCGTGGAATGCAGATCCAATTACGCTTTTTACCCTTTGCCCATACGGATTTTATCTTCGCCGCATTTGCCGAAGAACATGGCTTTGTCGGCGTCGTCGCCGTACTTGGGTTATATTTCCTGTTATTGATGCAAATTTTGCAAAACGCACAAACCGCTCCAGACCGGGCGGGCACCTCCATCTGTATGGGCGTCGGTGCGTTATTGCTTTTCCACGTTTTGGAGAATGCCGGAATGGTTGCCGGGCTAATGCCCGTGGCAGGAATACCCTTACCGCTCATGAGCTACGGTGGCTCAAGCATTCTCTCGTTTTTCCTAATGCTGGGGCTGGTGAACAATGTCCGCCTCCGCCGATTCTTGCAGTGAGATGACCCTGGGCAGAACTAATGAACGCTTGGGTTTACAACATCTTGGAACTATTTTACTGGGACGCTACCGCTGGACTGCTTCACGCCCGAAGGATTACGCCTTGTGGCTATGCCGCCGCTCTCGATCTCTTCGTGGGTCAGTCTCCAGCATTCAAACGCTTCTTTTCGCACTCCGTGCCTTCCGCGTCTTGTTTCGAGTTGAATTGATTTCCGAATGTGTATTCCAAGTCCATGGTTCTCCCGAATTTGTTAAGGAGATGCCTTATGGCAAAAGAGCTTGTGATTTCCGCTGGTCGCCACGAAACCCGTGTCGCGATCATGGAAGACGACCAGTTGGTCGAAATTTATTTTCAGCGGGCCAATGAATATTCGCTTGCCGGATCAATCCACAAGGGCCGCGTCACGCGTGTGTTGCCCGGAATGCAATCCGCCTTTGTAGACGTGGGCCTCGAGCGGGACACATTTCTTTATGTGTCCGATTTCTTCGAAGAGAACGAAGAGTTTGAGAAGATGCCGGAAACTCAGGCAGCACCCGAAAGAGATCGAGGCCGGGGCCGTGAACGAGAGGGGGGCCGCGAGCGCGATGCCAGCCGTGGGCGCGGGCGTGATCGAGACCGGCGTGAACCGCAGACGATTCAGGCTACAGCCATAGAACTTCCGGTTGCCGCCGCCGCCCCCGTCGAGACGCCAGTGCTTCGCGAACACAACGCGGCGCAACAGCCGGCTGTGGACGATGCCGATCTTCGCCGGGGCAATCGCCGTCGGCGCCGTGTCCGGCCAAACCAGGGAGGCAATTTTCCCGAGTCGAAGTTTGCCGGCGTCGAGGATGACGAATCAGTCACGGAACAGATCGAAGCCGTTGTGGATGAGAAGGAAGATTTTGCGGCACCGAACAGCCCGATCACCCTTCCCGGCGAATCGTTGTCCAAGTATGCCGGCCGATCTTTCGAAGTAATTCCCGCCGCAGAACTCGAAACAGCAGAACTCGAAGCCGCCGAAGAAGAAGACGAAGTTGAGCTTGAGCCTCCAGTGGTGGAAAGCCGCGATGCCATCGAGGGTTCGGTCACTCCTCTGAAGGCGATTACCCCGCAATCACTGGCACAGCAACGGGAAGCTGAAGTCCTCGAAGAAGTGAAAGAGCATCTTGCCGAGATCGCAAAAGAAAAAGAGGAAGAGCGCGATTTTGAAGACGCGGCTCGCATTGTCCATCAGGATCACGAGCAGGATCGATCCGTTGCTCTGATGGCTTCTGAAGATGAGTCCTCCGATGTCGGCCAAACAGAAGGCCTGGAGGGTGATGAAGAAGTGGATGAAGCGGAGGCCATGCCTCTTGCAGGCAACACCGCGCCAATCGATGCATCCGGTTCCGACGAAGCGCGGCATGATGAACAAGCTGAGCCTGCGGCAGAAGCTTCCGGAGTGCTGCCTTCGCTTGGATACTCAGCTCACTTACGCCAGACAGACCAAAGTTTGCTCCAGCAACGGCCTCCGCAGGATGAGGGTGAAGGTCAAGATCGTGGTGGACGAAGAAGACGCCGTGGACGCGGGAGGGACAGGGAAAGCATTTCGGAGCCTGCTCTCGATACTGCCTCCCCAACCGTCGTGGATGCGGAACAGTCGGCGATTCCAGCAGTCGAAGGAACCCCAACTCTACTTCGTCGAGAGGAAGTTCGCCGCGATGGCCGGACCCGGCGTGATCGAGGCGAGAGAACCGCTTCGGATAACACGGACCGCACCGACCGCCCAGCGTCCAGCACCGCAGATCGTGCGGAACGGCCCGACCGTGAGCGGCGAGTTCTACCTTCTATTACCGAACTGCTCAAGGAAGGCCAGGAGATTCTGGTTCAAATCGCGAAAGAACCATTGGGCCAGAAGGGTGCCCGTATCACGTCACACATCGCATTGCCGGGACGCTATTGCGTCTACATGCCTACTGTGGACCATACAGGTGTGTCCCGCAAGATTGCTTCCGATGAGGAGCGTCTGCGCCTCAAGAGGATTCTGCAGAGCCGTAAGGAAGGGATCCCCGGTGGCTTCATCATCCGAACCGCCGGCGAAGGGCGCTCGGAGTCGGAGATTCTGGCAGATATCGATTTTCTGCACAATCTCTGGATCGACATTCGCCGCAAGGCCGATAGCAAGCCTGCCCCGGCCTTGATCTACCATGACCTCGAAATTGTGGAACGTGTACTCCGCGATCAGCTTGGCCCCGAGTTCAAGTCGATCTGGGTGGACACCGAAGAAATTTACGAGAGCATTCTGCGCTTCCTCGAGCGCTTCCAGCCTCAAATGGTCTCGCGCGTGAAAATGTACACGCGGCAGGCCTCGATCTTCGACAACTTCGGCATCACGCAGGAACTAGAAAAAGCTCTGCGCCCCAAGGTCTGGCTCAAGTCTGGCGGCTACATTGTCATCAATCAGACGGAGGCCCTGGTCGCGATTGACATCAACACCGGTAAGTTCGTAGGCAAGTCGAACAGACTGGAAGATACGATCGTCAAGACGAACGTCGAGGCGATCCGTGAAATTGTTCGCCAGGTGCGCCTGCGCGACCTCGGCGGCATTATCGTGATCGACTTCATCGACATGGATGAGCGCAAGAATCGCATGCGCGTCATGCAGGCATTGGAAGAGGCGATGCGGGCCGATCGCGCTCCTTATAAGATCCTGCAGTTCAACGATTTTGGCTTGGTTGCGATTACACGCAAACGCGTCAAACAGTCGCTGGAACGTACGCTCTGCGCGCCCTGCCCCTATTGCGAGGGTTCTGCTTACGTGAAGAGTGTGCAGACCGTGGTTGGCGAAATTCTCAATGAGGCGAAAAAGCTCGCTCGTGCTCTTGAAGATTCCAAAGATGTCCTGCTGCGAGTCAATCCAGAAGTTGCCAAGGTGTTCAAGTCTTCCGAAAACCAATTCCTGGAAGAGCTTGAAGAAATCGTGGGTCGGCCGGTTATGGTTGTCTCCGATGGGTTGATCCACCAGGAGAAATTCGACTTGGCCTGAGGCCGGGCTCGACGAGTGGTGCAAAGCGTACTGTTCGTCTGGATCTCTCTTAAAAACTCGAAAAGCTCCGTTATGGAGCTTTTCGAGTTTTAAGCTTCCGCCATTGTGGGCCCGGCAAACTCGGCTTCCAATGGTCGCTCCAGGCCCCACAAGCGGCCTTTACGGGCATTGGGAGCGCAATTCGATGTGGAACCAGCCCAACGGCAATTCAATTCGCCCCTGCGCATCTGTAGCGCTTCGCAAATCAGCGCTTTCCACCACGTCGGCGGATTTGGAAAATTCTGTTACAAGCCTCACGTTTGGTACACTGGAAAAATACAGCCTGGAGAGGTGGCCGAGCGGTTTAAGGCGCACGCTTGGAAAGCGTGTGTACAGGAAACTGTACCGAGGGTTCGAATCCCTCCTTCTCCGCCATTCCTTAGTCCAGTTTCAGTCCCCGCCTGCCTGTTATCTCGATCCCAAAGCCTTCCAGCCCCACTGCCCGCAACGGTGAATTTGTTAAAAGCTCAATCCTCTTCAGTTGTAAATCTCTCAAAATCTGGGCACCAATTCCCACCTGATGCTGCATTTTGGTTTCCCCGTCGGAACGGTGAAAATCTCTGGTATGCACCATAAGATTGTGGGTCCCGTCTTCCACCGCTCGCAATCGGGCCTGATTTCCATGATGAAGGTAGACCAACACTCCTTTTCCCTCGGCGGCGATTGTACGCAGCGATTGATCGAGCAATACCTGGCAGTCGCACGCCCGGCTTCCGAATAAATCGCCAAAGGGACAATGTGAATGCATCCGCACCAGAACGGGACCGTCGCCCTTGGGATCCCCACACACCAGCGCAGTGTGCAATTCCCGGTCCAGAGAATTCTCATATACGAGAAGCTTCATTTCCCCATATCTAGTCTCGATCAGCCCCTCGCTGTGTCTACGGACATAGCTCTCATTCCTCAGCCGGTACCGGATCAGGTCGGCGACGGAAATCAGTTTGAGGTTATGCCGCTGGCAATAACCTTTCAGCTCCGGCACACGCGCCATCGAGCCGTCTTCATTCATGATTTCGCAAATTACACCCGCCGGTTTGCGTCCAGCCAGTCGGGCGAGATCCACCACCGCCTCGGTCTGTCCAGCTCGAACCAGTACCCCACCCTCTTGAGCCCTAAGCGGAAATATGTGTCCAGGCCTCGCCAAATCCTCCGGGCGAGTATGGTCCTCTACTGAAACCAGGATGGTGCGGGCGCGGTCGGCCGCGCTGATGCCAGTGCTAACGCCATGCTTCGCATCGATCGATTCCGTGAATGCCGTGCCGAAATTTGAAGTGTTGATTCGCGACATAAGTGGAAGGTTGAGCCGGTCGCAGACAGCGGCCGTAAGTGCCAGACACACCAACCCCCGGCCGTGAACTGCCATGAAGTTGATTAAGTCCGGAGTCGCTGCATCGGCGGCAAATGCAAGATCGCCCTCATTCTCCCGGTCCTCGTCATCCACAATCACGACCATCTTTCCGGAACGGAAATCTTCAATGGCCGAATCAATCGAATCAAAAGGCATAGACCCTCCCATTGTCGCCGAGACTACAGCCGCATGGGTTGGAAAAGCCACTACCAGTGGGAAGAAGCTTCCTCCATCCGCTTTGAGCGCCATTTCCCTTCAGCTTCAATCGGGCGATCAGACGTCTTGTCGCTATGGAATCGAGTTCTCCAGTTAGTCCACGCTCTGGCAATCAAACTTTTAATGCCGCCGATCCAGGTTTGCCTGTCGAAATTTGCGACCCATCCATTTCCCCTTTGTTTTCTTGCAGCCAGTTCAAGATTGAATCCGCAAACTTTTCATCAGCCCCAGTGCAGCCTCGCGAGCCCCTTTCCCAAGCCGTAAAAGACTCTTACACCTGCCAGCGAGCCTCCGCTTCAGCCAGCACGTTACTATCCAATCCCCATAGCCCCCGGCTTTTGTCGGCGGCCTAGCTCAAAGTACGTTCACAGGAGGCACTTGCAAAAAGCGCCCGAGCCAAGCTACAGAAAACGTTAGGGAAATGGAAGAAAAGGGTTGAAGGGTGAGGCCAGATGCAGCTATGATTTAGTCGCGAAACAAAGTTCAAGCAACAAGGTGGCCTCACATGGAGCATACTCCTCGATCGTTATTGATGCAATTCACACAGCTCTGTCAGTTGGATTTATTTCCAGTCCTGGAGCAAGAGACGGGCGAGTTGAGCGTACACGACAAACTGCTGACAGAGGCGCTCAGCCTGACCCAGTTACACCGCTTTGTACACAAGCAATGGAGAGGTCGACCTTGCGACGATCGGCGAGCCTTGATCGCGGCCTTCCTGGCGAAATCGATCCACAACTTTCCGACCACACGGCAACTGATCGACCGCCTGAAAGCGGACTCTCAACTGCGCTCCATCTGTGGGTGGATGACCGAAGCGGCAGTGCCAAGCGAGAGCACTTTCTCGCGGGCATTCGCCGATTTCGCCCGCCGCAAATTACCCGAGCGGATCCACGAAGCACTCGTTCGCTTGACACAGGAAAAGCGGATCGTAGGACATATTGCTCGCGACTCGACAGCAATCGAAGCACGGGAGCGATTCCCGGAGACACCGAGTCAGAAACGAGCCAAGAAGCGTGAAAAGGCCGATAAAAAGCCGCTTCCAAAGCAGCGCTCCAAGCATGAAGGCATCACCGCCAAGCAACGTAAAATGACGCTGAGCCAGATGCTGAAAGGCCTCTCGCGAGATTGCTCGATTGGAGTCAAAACCAACAGCAAAGGACATACCAACTACTGGCGCGGCTACAAACTGCACCTCGATGTGGCCGACGGCCAGATCCCTGTGACAGCCATCCTGACGGGTGCCAACGTGCATGATTCCAAGGTGGCGATTCCACTGATGACCATGACAACCGAGCGAGTTACTTATCTCTACGATGTGATGGACTCGGCCTACGATGCTAGCGCGATCCTGGCCCACTCACGGCAACTCGGCCACGAGCCAATCGTGGATCCTAACGGCAGGCGAGCCACCCGCAAACCCTCGCAGTTACCCAAGCTTTTTCCGGCCAAGCCAAAGCCGCAACTATGTCCCGCCAAGGCCGACAGATACAAAGAACGGACGATGGTGGAGCGGGTCAACGCGAGACTCAAAGACGAGTTCGGAGGAAGGACCTTGAGAGTGAGGGGACCAGCCAAGACAATGGCGCACCTAATGTTCGGAGTGATTGCGCTAACCGTCGACCAATTGTTAAAGCTGATTACGTAGTACAGATAAACGGCAAAAATCTGGCAGAAAAACCAAGGTCCGAAAGCAGGACCTTTTCTACGGCTGCCCGCAAACGAGCAAAAAGGTCCATCCAGGCCAATAAACTCGGGCGAACTAAGCTCTAAGGAGGACGCAATCGGCAATCGCTCACCGTGCGCCCCACGCACAGGGGGCTTGTCCCCGTCAAATCCATTTCCAGATCTTTTTGCAAGTCGTTCGCGGATATTTCAAATTTATATTTCCATTATTTTCAACCATTTGCATAAAATGCGATTCGAATTCCAGATTCCGTTTGCTAGCTTTTTACCGGAGAACTACCTGCGTTTCTCCACCAGACCGATACCGAAGACAAGGAATACAAATCATGGCCTCCGCTGCTCAACAATTAGCCAATCAGGCAAACGCAAAGAAATCTACCGGTCCCTCCACCCCCGAGGGCCGGGCAACATCCGCAACCAACAGTCTCCGCCACGGCCTCACCGCCGCAAGCGTTACCCTCTTCGCAGCGAAACCCGAAGAACGGGAACAGTACCTGAAACTCCAAAC
>JBKJSR010000518.1:0-5506 GCA_046594355.1 Bryobacter sp. | reverse complement strand
GGTTCAAACCGCGTCACATAAAGAAAATATTGAAGCGGCGCAAGGCCGAGCATCGGCCTCCACCCCACCGACCCCACTTCCGCTCCATAAGGAATGAAGGTGGATGGCGCTTGATAGCTCTCCCGGTAATAGCGTTCGATCTCAAGCGCGTCGGTAACAATGCGCGTTGGACAAAAAGTGGAGAGCCACTCCGACAGGTGGTACCACTTCTTTGCGAGCGCGTTCCATTTCTTGCGCTTTCTCTCAAGCCCGTCTACATTGAGCGCAACCGGCATTCCCAAAACTCTGGGCAGCCAAGTGTAAATGGCATTTGCTCCGTTGCAATAGAGTGCGACATCGACACGTTTGGCTAGCAGGTGCAGAGTGGAGATCGCGGTGTGTGCGAGGGTATCGAAGTACTTGTGCCGGATGGTGGGAAGATACAGCCGCTTCACGCCACGATAGTTGCCCACCGGTTCGCGCTCGCGGCAGTATACGGTGACGGAGTGGCCCCGTTCTACAAGGCGCCAGGCAAGTTCTTCTGCAAAGGTTTCAAAGCCGCCATAGCGGGCCGGTATGCCACGGGTGCCTAGGATTGCGATGCGCAAGATTCAGTTTAGCCGCGAATTGCTTTGGCTCTCGCGGGGACGCGAACCGTTTTTGGAGCAGGGTGGCTGACCGGCTGGAACTGGAACCAGCTTGCCAGATACGCATCGCTCACTTTGCGGTTTGCCATGATGATCTTTCGCTTCGCCACTACGCTGTGCCACTTTTTCGCGAGGATCCAGAAAGCCTTGAGCGACGAATGTTCCTGTAGCAGACAGGCACCCACAACCACCAGATCGCGGAAGGTGATCTGAAAGAAGTTCTTTAGATAGAGATCGGGGGTCATGTTCTTTACTCGCATGAGAAAGCGATTCTTGACCGAGTGCATGTTGATGGCGGCAGGCAGAGCACGGCGGTTGCCAGGCAAGACCGACCGTACATGGTAACCGCGTGCATGCGGCGTATAGAGTGTCTTCCACCCGTAGAGTTGCGCCCGCCATGCGACATCGGCGTCTTCGCGATAGACGAAGAAGTCGTTGTCGAAGAACTCACCATGGATCGAGATGTCCTCAATCATTTCCCGGCGGTAAAGGGCGGCGGCGGCAGTGGCGCCAAAGACGTATTCGAAATTCAGATAATGGCCGTTGTCCACATCGCGGCTACCCCGATCGAGGTGCCGCAGCATCGGATTGAAGTAGATGCCGGTTGAATCCACCAGCGGCTTCTCCGGCAAATCGAAGGTGGCCATCATGGCCAGAAGTTTGCCGCACACGGTACCGATTTGCGGCTCTCGGTTACCGGCATCCACCATGCTCTGGATGAAATTCGGCATCAGCAACACGTCCGGATTGAGCGTGAGAATCCATTCCCCGCTCGACATGTGGATTGCCTGATTTTGGGCCGCTGCAAACCCAATGTTCTTTTCGTTGGTCACAATGCGGACCCGATCGGCGAATTGATCGAGGATGTCGAGGGTGCCATCCGTCGAGACGTTGTCGATCACAATGACTTCTTTTAATGAATAGCGCTGCGCGAGCACCGATTCCAGGCACCGTTTGATAAAACGTCCGCTGTTAAACGTAACGATCGTAACTGAGACTAAGCCGTTATGCATTTCAGAGATAATCTTCGTCCTCCAAGTGCCGACCAAAGCGCCGGATATCCACCCGGTTGTGGACAAGGCTCATCCACGCCAGACGTATGACGTCAGCGTAAACACCAAGGATGCCTACACCCTGGCGCCGGTAAATGATCCCTGTTAATGCCCTTGGGACGGACGCAGCGGCAACAGCCAGTACAACCAGACGGCTGAACAACCATCCAAAATGCTGGATGGAGTACCTTAGAAGGCTACCATACCACGCCAACTCTTTGAAAGGCCAGAAGATTTTCTTCACGCTGCCGCCTCCCCGGTGTGTCGCTTTCGCCTCGGGACAATACCTGATCCGGTAGCCGGCCGACAGGAGTCGCGCACAGAAGTCGACATCTTCAAACCACACCGGCCAATATTCGGCATCCATCCCGTTCAAGGCCACGAAAACTTCTCTCCTCACAAGAAAGAATGCCGCTGGCGGTTGTTCTACTTGCTGTTCGAGTTTTGGATCGAAGCCAGTGCAGCGATAGCGCCGATTCACCGGGTTGCCCGCAAAGATCCGGTTGATCCCCAGCACTTCAAAAATCAGCGTTGTTGCCGTGGGCAACCGACGCACCGCAAATCCCTGTTGGAGCTGCCCATCCTCTCCCAGCAACATTCCACCTGCGGCACCATCCCTTGCAGCCCGCTTCATCGCCAGCACCCCCGAATCGACGAAACAATCTGGATTCAGAATCAGCACGTACTCCGTATCGAGCCCCGCCACTCCCTGGTTCACGCCGCCGGCAAAGCCTAAATTTTCGGGAAATACAAGCAGCTTCACTCCCTCGATCAATTCCACAATCTTGCGCGTGTGATCGGTCGACCCGTTGTCGACCACCACAATTTTCTCAATGCCGGCCTTCCGCGCAGACCGAATGCAATCCGCGATGTCCTCGGCCGAATTCCAGGTGACAATCACAGCCCCGACTTGTACAGCCCCGACTTGTACCATCAGGTAAGGGTCCAATACAACCGCCAGAATCGATCCATCCCGGTAGCCGCGCTCACGGCGAACAACTCTTCTTCGAGAGTCGCGATTGCGCCAGCATCGGCCTCTGTAGCAGCTTCACTAAAGCTCCGGACACCTTCCCATTTTCCCGACAGCCAATCGGAAAGACACCCGTGGCGGGCGGCGGCGATGCCCCACAGCCCTTGTCCTACAATTGCCTTCCACCAGTTTGCACAACCGTGTTTGGCGAGCAGGCGTACCTGATTTCGCGAACTGAGGCGCACCTGCCGCGGATGCCAGGCCCCTAACGTGGAACTTCCCCGATGCCACGCCACTGCACCAGGCTCAAAACGGCCCCGAAACCCAAGCTTCCAGCCACGCATGCCAATGTCGATGTCCTCGAGGTAGCTCTCAAACTTCTCGTCAAGGCCACCCGTCGCTTCCCAATAATCGCGCCCCAGAAGGATTGCCGTCCAGGGTGCCAGCGCAATCTCCCGGGGATGATTCCAATAAGCGCCATCGCGTTTCCCCTGTCCGGAGCGCATCGGTATGCCGCTCTGGCTCAAGAGATCCCAGGTGGCGTCCACAAATTCCGGTCGTTCCCAGTCCAGCACCTTGCCCACGGCAAAAGGAGCATCGGCGGCGGCCAGTTTCTCGAGCCAGTCTGGAGCGAGACGCAAGTCGTTATTCAACACCGCGATCCGGCTCGCCTTGGCTTCGTTTACGCCACGATTTACCGCTACGGCAAAGCCAAGGTTCTGACCCAGATTGATGAGCCGCGCACCGCTTTGAGCCGCCAACTCCGCCGTGCCGTCGGTTGAGTTTCCATCGACGATCAGCACTTCGAGCGGCCGCAAAGTTTGAGCGCTAATCCCGGGCAGTAAAGCTTCGAGGTGCGCGCAGCCCCTCCAGCTCGGGATTACAACGCTAATCGTTTCTTGAGCAGAAACCATAGGTTGTAGAATCCATCCCGCCAGGGGTTCAGTTTAATCTCGCCCAGCCTCGAGGTGTAGTGAATCGAAATTTCGGCAAAACGAATATTCTTGCTCTTCAGTGCCTCAATTTTTATTTCTTCGGAAAACGCCATTCCGTCGCTCTCCAGCGTCATTTCAGACAGGATGCTTCTTTTAAAGACCCACATCCCGCTCTGCGAATCGCTCACCCAGCGAAAATACAGCAGACTCATCGCGAACGAAAGGATGAAGTTGCCCATCTTGTGTTTGAAACTCATCGCCTTCGGATCGCGCACCGGAAACCGGGATGCATTCAGAAAATCGACTTCCAGATGACGAAACGCTTCGAGCAGATAAGAAATCGCGTCGGGGGGGTAGCTATGGTCGCCATCAAGGGTGACTATGATGTCGCTACTTGCATAGGCAAAGCCCCGCTTGTACGCCCTGCCGTAGCCGCGCGCATCTTCTCGAATCACCCGCGCACCAAAATCGGCGGCCACTTCGCTGGTCCGGTCTGTGGACCCGTTATCCACCACAATCACTTCATCGACGAAGGACGGCATTCGGCGCAACACCTGCTCGATCCCCTGTTCTTCGTTCAGACAGGGCATGATAACGGTAATGCTTTGGTTGTTATACATCAGAAAAGGAAATTCCAGAATCTCATGCGCACTCTCGCTCTACTAGTCTGTACCACTCTTGCCTCATCTCTTGCTCCATCGCGGTGCTTTGCCCAAACGAACGCTGAACTTTCGCAGGTACAAACTGTTTATCTCATGCCGATGGCGAATGGCTTTGACCAATACCTGGCCAACCGTCTGCGTGACGTAAGCCAGATTCGTATCGTGACTGAGGCTATGAAGGCCGATGCGATCTTTACCGACAAGCTCGGGCCCGCCTTTGAAGCGCGTCTCGAGGAGATGGAGACTGAGGCCAAAGAGAAGGCGGCCGCCGATGCGCCAACTCCCCCCAGCGATCCCTCCGCGCCAATCTCCGCCGACAATACCAGAATGAAATTCGCGCCCAAGGTGGTCTCTTCCATTGGGCGTGGCCGCGGTACCTACTTCCTGGTAGACCGCCGCTCGCGCATCGTCTTGTGGTCCACCTTCCAGACCTCCAAGGATACTCAGCCCCGCAACATGAACGCCAAGGCTCAAAAGGTCAGCGAAGAGTTGGCCAAAGATTTCAGCGGCAAGAAGAAATAGACTTCTTCTCGAGCAGACGCCGATACTCTTCCACCAGCCGCGCAATCACCTGTCTGGCATCCCAGTCCCGCTGTACATAAGCATGTGCCCGCTCGCCCATTGCCGCTGCGCTTGCACGATCTTTGAGCAACTCTTCGACGGCATCCGCAAAGCCCTGGGCGCGATCTGCCAGCCGGCAATATTCGCCATCGCTTGTTGCCAGTCCTTCCGCACCCACGTGCGTTGAAACCACGGGAATGCCATAAGCAAAGGCCTCAAGCAACTTCACCCTCACTCCGCTTCCGCTCAGGATCGGACAAATGAACACACTAGCCGACCTCATATCCTCCGCAATGCTCTCGCGAAACCCAGCCAGTTCCAGAATCCCTTCCGAATTCGCAAAGGCGTAGGCCGGGGGCGGATCCACTCCAATTGCGTGTACCCGAAAAGGCACACCACGCGCTTTCAAGATCGGCACGACTTCATTAAAAAACCATTGCAGCGCTTCGAGGTTGGGCAGATGCCGGAACCCGCCCACAAACAGGATGGTGTTGCCTTCTCGCGGATTGAGATTCGCTGGAAACTCGTCTACCTCAATTGCCGCCCGCAAACCAGCCCGCACGCTGTCCCGCAATTCCGGCTTGAGGCTCAGCACGTAATTCCGGTTC
The DNA here is from genome assembly GCA_046594355.1 of Bryobacter sp. Classification (GTDB taxonomy): domain Bacteria; phylum Acidobacteriota; class Terriglobia; order Bryobacterales; family Bryobacteraceae; genus Bryobacter. The sequence continues at coordinate 92 of JBKJSR010000518.1, read as the reverse complement.
GCTTCTGTACAAACTTGCACCAGATCGAAGCCGCGTAACATCGCCAACTCCCAGTGCATCGACTTCAGATACTCCAGCATCGCCGGGATACG
>JBKJSR010000507.1:0-4107 GCA_046594355.1 Bryobacter sp. | reverse complement strand
GTAGTACTTCTAATTCTCATTAGTACTTTCGTCAGGTTTGCGTTATTGTCTCTAAGGCCCGGAAAAAGCCTATTCGTAGCGGAGGGCTTCCACTGGATCGAGACGGGCAGCTTTGATGGCCGGCCAGGTGCCGAAGAAGACGCCGACTGCAATGCTGACTCCGAGGCCAGAGACGATGGCCCAGAGCGGGGTGCTGCTGGGGAGAGCAGGAACGAGCTTTGCGACGACGAAAGTGACCAAGGTAGCGAAGGCTACGCCGATGATTCCACCGAGAACAGTCAGACTGGACGCCTCGAGCAGGAACTGGAAAATGATGTCAGGCTTACGGGCGCCAAGAGCCTTGCGGATCCCAATTTCGCGGGTGCGTTCCGTGACACTGACGAGCATGATGTTCATGACTCCTATGCCGCCAACGAGGAGGCCGAGGCCGGAGATGGCGATGGAGACCAAGACGATCAGTCCGGTAATCTTGTCGAACTGGGCGATGATCTGGTCGGCGGTTGAGATGTTGAAGTCATTCTCCTGGCCGAACTTGACGGCGCGGATGCGGCGCATGGCGGCCTGCATTTCCTCGAAGGCCTGTTCGCGCATGCCTTCGCGAGCTTTGGCTGTGAGGAAGATATTTTCGGCGAAGGGGTATTTTTGTTTCGCGAGAGCAAGAGGAATTTCGATGTTGCGGTCGAGACCGTTTTCGCCGAAGAATCCTCCTTTGGCTTTTTCGAAGACGCCGAGAACAAGGTATTCAGTGCCATCCACGGCAATGGTTCGATCAGTGACTTTGCCGTCGGGGAATAGCGCTTCGGCGACGCTGGCACCGATGACGCAGACGCGGAGGGCGCGGTTGGCTTCGTCGGGTGTGAAGAGGCGGCCGGATCGAAGTTCGCGCGGCTGGACGATGTAGGAATTGGCGCTTCTGCCCTGAAGCCCTATGGTGTCGCTTTCAAAACCGGGGACTTTGGCCGAGAGCGATTTTCTACCCTGAACAGTTGGGATAAACAGCGAGATGGACACGCGTTCTATGGCTGGACTGGTGCGCTCGATGAACTCGGCGTATTCAATTTTGATGGGCCGGCGTTTTTGTTCTTTGGGGGTGCCACCAGAGTTGGGGTCGCCGGAGAATTGGGAGATAAAGACCGAGTCGGGTCCGAACTCCTCAAAGAAAGTAACGATGCCGGCGCGGAGGCCGGTAAGTAAGCTGGCAACTGTAACTACGGTAGTGATGCCAATGACGATACCGAGGATGGTAAGGCCGGAGCGGAAGCGGTTGGCCCAGACAGAGTCAACGGCGAGACGGACTGTTTCAACGACAGGTACGCTCATTTGTTATTCAGCTCTCAGGGCTTCAATGGGATCGAGGCGGGCGGCGCGGCGGGCTGGGTACCAGCCGGAGATGAGACCGACGCCGCTGGAGACGAAAACGGCGAGCAGGATGTAAGGGGAAGTGATGCGAAGATTGGCACTCATGAACTGGACCAGAGCTTCTACGAGGCCCCAGGCGATGGCTATGCCAAGCAAGCCGCCGAGGGCGGAGATCATAAAGCTTTCGATGAGAATCAGTGCGAGAATGTCGGCACTACGAGCACCTAGGGACTTGCGGATGCCGATTTCTTTGGTTCGTTCTGTTACGCTGACGAGCATGATGTTCATGATGACAATGCCGCCAACGACGAGCGAGATCATCGTGATGGGCACAACTACAACACGGATGAGACCGAGGATATTATCGATGAAACCACGGATGGAATCTGGGGTAAGAAAATCGAAGTTATCTTCCGCTTTCGGACCGAGGTGATTTCTGACGCGCATGGCACCGCGGGTGATTTCGAGCGAGTCGTCGAGAGAGAGCCCGGTGCCGGGCCTGGCGCGAGCGAAGATACTCATCGAGCGGCCGGGGCCATAGAGTTTTTCAAAAGTGGTGTCGGGGATGTAGACGGAGTTATCCTGGCTGCGGCCGAAGCTGGAGCCTAGCTTTTCCTGAACACCGATAATGAGAAAGTCATAGCCGCGGATTTTGATCGTCTGACCGAGGGGGGAAGCGCCCGGAAAAAAATTGGTGCGGATTTCATCGCCAACCACGGCGACGAAAGATTTATTGCGTTCTTCCTGCCCGGTGAAAAAGCGGCCGTCGACAATCCCAACATCGCGGATTTCGGCGAGGACGGAAGAGACGCCGATGATACTGCAGGCTTCCATGGTCAATTCGCCGCGCTTGACGTCGTCGATGCGCTGCGAGTAAGGGCTGTAATGGACCTCATCACCGGTAGCGGCGCGGAGATAGGTGAGGTCGTCGCGCCGCAACTGGCGATTGGTGCGCAGCTTTGCGGAGCGCTGCCTGGGGGTGAGCCTTCCGACATTCGCAATCTGGGCGAGGAGATAGGATTCAGCGCCGAAGCTCTTTGAGGTGAGTTGCTCGGCCGTCACTCCAAGGCCTTCGATGGCAGCGCCAACGAGGATGACGCTAGAAACGCCGATTACTACACCGAGCAGAGTAAGGAAACTCCGCAGGCGGTGAGCCCGGATCGAATCGAGGGCGAGCAGACAGGCGGTGAGGAACGATGTGGACACGATAGCTAGAAATTAGAGTACGTGTTTGATCAGCAAATGTTCAATCGACTGTATATCAACCGCCTCTAGGTTTAGAGTAGCCGACTTGATGACGCCATCGAGTTGGGCTTTGTTGCGGAGGCCGACAATTGCGCCCGTGACAGCGGGGTGGCGGAGGGTCCAGGCTATGGCGACTTCGCCTACGGTACAGCCATACTTGGCGGCAATTGGACCAAGCTCTTCGACCAGATTGAAGGTAGAAGTGAGACGGGGTTCCTGGAAGTAGGGGCTGCGGCGGCGGAAGTCGTCTTCGGGAAAATTCTCGACGCGGTCCTTAGTCATGCGGCCGCTGAGGAGGCCGTTTTTCATGGGCGAATAGACGAGGACACCGACATTGGTGGAAGCGGTGTGAGGAAGTATCGACTCTTCAATCTCGCGCTGGACCAGCGAGTAGGGCGGCTGGAGAGAAGTGAGGGGCGCAATTGCCTGGGCGCGCTTCATTTGAGCCTCGTTGAAGTTGGAAACACCGATCCAGCGCACTTTGCCCTCCTGCTTGAGCTTGGCAAGGGTGGACCAGCCTTCTTCGATGTCCTCATCGGGCTCGGGCCAGTGCAATTGGTAGAGATCGATGACATCGAGTTTGAGACGGCGGAGGCTGTCCTCAACTTCGCGCCGGATAGAATCCTCCTTGAGGCTCTTGCCGATCTCGCCTTTTTCATTCCAGATGCGTGCGCATTTGGTGAAGACGTAGGGACGATTCGAGATGCCCTCAAGAGCCTTGGCGACAATTTCTTCGGAGTGTCCAAGGCCGTAGACGGCAGCGGTGTCGATCCAGTTGATCCCGGCATCGATCGCGGCGCGAATGGCACCGACAGACTCATTGTCATCCTGAGGGCCCCAACCAAAGGCCCAGCCACCTCCTCCGATAGCCCAAGCTCCCACGCCAATCAAAGTGATATCCAGATCACTGTTTCCTAATCGTCTAGTCTGCATAAGTTTTGGTTCATTTTCTAGTGTATCTGAGCAAGGAACCCGGAAGTATAGGCAACTACAAGACTTGCAGGAAATCTAAAATTAAGATCAGTTAAGTACTATGACGAAGGTTCTAGTAGCAAAACGGATTATCCCAAGCCGGTACTGTCTTGACTTCCAAAGTGTATAAAGCAAACTGGTTATAGGTGATTTGGGATGCCTGATGCAGGTACTGAAGCACTGATCGGAGGGAAGAGTTTTGACTTCATTATCAATATCCGTACCGCAGGCGAATGGGGTACAGGGTCAGGCTGGATTTGAGAACCAAATCTGGCTTGATGGGCGTCAGGGGATCGTCGGATTGACGTGGAGGACGGGGCTACTGGGACAGATCCGAGCTTATGTTGGCACGACCTATGTCAGCCGCAGCGGTAGCGGTGAGGACAGGGGAGGAGTGTTCTTCGGATATCTCCGTGGTGAAGTGATGCAGGTGATGGCATGGCGTCCGATTGCACGCGGCAAGGAAACGACAGCCCACTTCTATCTGAATGGCAAAGCAGAGCAGGGATTGAATAAGCTGCTGCAGTCGGT
>JBKJSR010000144.1:0-3435 GCA_046594355.1 Bryobacter sp. | reverse complement strand
CGCAGCAGAGCACCCACCCGCGTACACACCAGCGCTACGACTGACCCGTATGCTTCAATTCTTCCTCTCGCAAATACTTTCCCACCCAATACGGCCTCAAGCCTCGCGCCACCGCGTATGCACCAACGCCACCACAGCCCCCGCGTGATTCCTCAATTCCTGTCGCACTAGCCCACCTGCAAGATCCCGCTTCACCCGTATTACTTCCCCAATCTTCACCTCCGTCCGGTACTGCGCCTCCACACTCACCACCTCATGCTGCTCCAGAAATTCCAGCGGCAACGCATCCACCGCCCACCGCACCATCGTCACGTTATTCACATGCTCATTCTGGTCGGCATCACTCCAGTAACTCCGAAACTCAGTCTCGCTTTCCACCTGCTCCGGCCCAGCCAGCCAACCCTCTTCCATCGCAGGAATTTCATAGCCCGGATCATGACAAAGCGCAACAATCGTCTCCGGAATCCGCACCGGCCTCCGGCTCGCCAAATCCACAATCACCCACAAACTACTCGCCGTCGCACAGATCTCCCCCCGTCCATCGCGCAACACAAAATCACGATAAGCCCGCGCCCCCTTAACCCGCGTACTCGGCCAAGTCTCCCCCTCCACCGTCTCACCCAGCACTGGATGCCGCAACACATCCAGCCTCATCTTCGACAGCATCCAGGTCTGCCCGCCCCGCCGTAACTCCTCCGTCGCCGCCGAAAGCGCCGCCGCATGACCAGCCGCCGCATTCTGCAAGATACGCCAATACGCCGCCGGTGCCAACCGCAATTTCACATCGGCATCAAAAAATCCCACGGTCGCCCGCAGGCGATATATTCTTGCTTCCATGTCTGCCATGTCAAAATAACACTTATGCGCCTCTTGGTATTATTCTTTGCCGCCCTAACTGTCCTCGCGCAAATCCCGGATGCCCAAACGGAAGAACCCCTTCGCGTTTTATTCCTCGGCAATTCCTACACCTATTACAACGCTCTCCCCGACATGGTCATGACTCTGGCCAACTCAACGCCCGGCCGCCGCATCGAAACCAAAAGCGTCACCCGTGGTGGCGCAACCCTCGCCGACCTCTGGAGCCTCACCAATGCCCTCGAAGTCCTCCGCAATGGCACTTGGGATTATGTCGTCCTGCAGGACCAATCCACCCTGGGCAACAATTACACCGATGCCAAATGGTCCGTCAACGAACCCTCCGGCCTCCTCCGTTGGGCGCGCTTCTGGAATGCCGAAATCCAGCGCAAAAACGCCAAGCCTGTCTTCTATCTCACCTGGGCCCGCAAAGCCTTCCCCGAATTCCAGACCGGCCTCAATTACGCATATGCCGAAGCCGCCAGGGACATCAATGCCCAAATCGCCCCCGCCGGTCTCGCCTGGAGAGCGATCCGCGAAACCCACCCGGAAATTGAACTCTTCGACCCCGACAATTCCCACCCCTCCCCTCTCGGCTCTTACCTGAACGCCTGCGTTTTCGTCGAACTCTTCACCGGGAAAACCTGCGAAGGCACCACCCGCAATCTCACCAATCTCCGCATCCTCGAGGACACGCAGCGCATCCTCACCCAGGCTGCTCACTTTGCCATTGAGCAATACAAAGCCGGCATCCTCACCAGTCTCCCCAAGCCCGACTACGGCACGCTGAAGCCCCTCCCCACCGCCGGTCCCACCAAGCCGGAAGACTTCAACGGCATATGGAAAGGCACTGGTACCATCTACACCGCCACTCATGATCTCGAGCTCAATCTCATCGCTCAGGGCCGCACCTGCCGCGGCACCATCACGCTCTCCCAGACTCGCAGGCAAATCAAACTCAGCTACCCCATAAGCAGTTGCACCATCGACATCAACACGCTGGTCTTCCTCACAAGCGACCCACGTCTCTTCGTCGAAGAATTCAGGGCGGTCGTCCAGGACGGCAAGCTCGTCGGCACCCAGTCGCTCCGCTCCACGGACCCCTACCTCCGGCTTCAGGGAAGCTTCGAACTCCACAAAGACTGATGCCAGACGTCTTCCTTAAAAAAGCTGAATTGCTCGCCGCCGACGGCAAGCTGGGCGAAGCCATCCTCCTCCTCGAACAAGCGGTCGAAAACGGCGAAGAAACAGCCTCGATAGCCAAACTCCTCGCCAAACTCAGCTTGCAGATCGATGAAGTGCGCGCCTTCCAGAGCTGGTGCCACGAGGCGCTCCGCATGGATCCAGGCGACATCGAGGTTTACAAAATGCTCGAAGACTACTTCCGTTCTAACGCCCGCGATTGGGAAGCCGACGAAGTCCGCGACATCGCCGCGTCCCTCAAACTCTAACCATCTTCAAGATCGCAATGGGCGGCACGAGCTTCTGCGACACAACGGGCGCTTGCTGAATCCGCTTGATCACATCCAAGCCCTTCAACACCATCCCAAACGCCGCAAAGCCCTGTCCATCCGGGTTCCGCTTCCCGCCAAAATCCAGCTCCGGCTGATCACCGATACAAAGGAAGAAATCCCCCGTCGCCGTATTCGGCCCAGAGCGCGCCATCGAGATCGCCCCGTGTACATGCTTCAACCCGGTCAGCGTGGTCCGCTCCAGTTCAATGGGCTCGTAACTCGTCTTCTTCTCCGGGTTCGGCCCACCCTGAATCACTTCAATCTTCACCGGGCTCTGCGGCTGGTTGTCCATCTTCACGCTCCGGTGAAAAACGCCACCGTTATACAGCCCGGCATCGAGATAGCGCAAAAAATTCGCGACGGTCTTCGGAGCGCGATCCCCGCTGAGGGCAACCAGAATCTCACCCGCCGCCATCTCCATTCGCACCACCACACGCAGATTCTTCTCCTGCGCAAGCAACGGCAAACAAGCCAGCGGCAAAGCATCGCGACGTCTCATCAAGCTTCCTCTTTCTCCAACTGATAACCCGCCCGGTCCACCTGCGCATCGAGTATCTCCGCCTGATGCCCATGCGCTTCAAAAATCTGCCGCACATGCACCACTACTTCTTCGTTTCCCTTCTCGAAAAACACGAGTATACTCGGCCCTGCTCCACTCAGGCAACAACCCAGCAATCCCGGCGCTCGCAAGCGTAAAATCTCTTCGAGGCCCGGCACCAGTTTCTGGCGGTAAGGCTGATGCATCCTGTCCTCCAGCGCCGCAGGAAAAGCACTAACCGTCCCTGTCGCCAGCGCCGCAATCAATAACGTCGAACGTTGCACGTTGAACACTGCATCCGCCCGCGAATAACTGGCGGGCAACGCGGCCCGCGCCTCACGCGTCGGCAGCGCAAAATCGGGAACCACCACCCCCACCTGAAACCGCTCCGCCAATTCCAGCCTCACGGCCCTCGTCATCCCGCTCGAATCAATCGCACTTGCCACAACCGATCCCAGCACACATGCCGCGACATTGTCCGGATGCCCTTCAATCCGCGCCGCCTCATCCAGAATCCGTGAATTCTTC
>JBKJSR010000131.1:0-20353 GCA_046594355.1 Bryobacter sp. | reverse complement strand
AAGATCGCGCACAAACCAGAGTGTGGATTGAGCGGGTCATGCGTGACAAGACGGGTGCCCAGTTTGTCTTCATGAACGCGGGGGGAGTGAGGGACAATTTGCCCGAAGGTCAGATCCTCGCCAGGGACGTCTGGAATATTATGCCCTTCGACAACATGCTGGTGCGTGCCAATGTCCCAGGCCGCCTGATCCCTGAATTTATCCGTGGCGCCATCCAGGTTGAGCCCGAAAAACTCTACAGCTTCGCTACCATCGACTTTCTGGTCGAGGGTTGGCGCAATTCAAAAGATGAATCGCTTCAAGCCTTCGGAAGGGCATTGCCGCTGGAAGGCCCGTTTCTCCGCGATGCCTTGATCGAATGGATCCAGACTCGCCAAACGGTGGATTAAGCCTCTGCTGCCACTATCCCATCGCTACCCGTGGCAGGCACAAACAAATCGTTTGGCGCAGGCTGCTGCGGCAATGCAAAATGCCGGGCTTCCGCTCATCGAGCTCTCCATCTCAAACCCCACGCAGGTAGGCCTGCCGCTCCCCGACCCATTCTTGTTTGCAACCCTCGAAGGCGGTGCCTATGCACCTAAGGCGAGCGGCGTACTCGAATTGCGAGAGGAAGTCTGCCGCTACTACGAAAAGGAATTCGGCTCATTCTTGCACCCGGATAGAATTCTTCTCACCACCAGCACAAGCGAAGCTTATAGCTATTGCTTCAAACTAATCGCCGACCCGGGCACAACCATCCTCCTGCCACAACCCTCATATCCATTGCTTCAGTTTCTGATTGAAGCTGAAGGCCTCAAAGCTAAAACTTATCCGCTGCACGAGGCAGGCGGACAATGGATTCTCGACCGCGAGCGCCTCATCGAGGCTTGCGATGCTTCCACTCGGGCTATCGTTCTCGTCCACCCCAACAATCCTACTGGTCACTTTTTGTCGAACAATGATCTCGATTGGCTGCTTGAGTTCGCCCGCGACAAGTACTGGCTGATCTGTGATGAAGTCTTCGCCGACTACGCCTGGTCTGCACAACCGGATCAAGTCAGATCGCTATCCCAATTTCCCGCCAGAAATGTTTTCTGCCTCAGCGGCCTCTCCAAAATCTGTGCCCTTCCGCAGATGAAGCTCGGCTGGATCGTCATGCCTCCTGCGCCAGCCATCCACCATTCGCTTGAGCTCGTTGCCGATACTTATCTCTCCGTCTCGAGCCCCATACAGGCGGCAGCCTCGCAATGGCTCGGCAATCGGGCTTTATTCCAGGCGCCCATCCGCGGCAGATGCATCGGAAACCTCAAATGGATCAAAGATTCAATCCATGGGTCCGCTTGGTCTCTTTTGCCGGTGGAAGCGGGGTGGGCGGCGATTCTACAGGGCCCCGCAAGCATTGATGAAGAACAGAAAGCCCTGACCCTGCTGGAAAATGGCTTTTCCGCACATCCTGGCTTTTATTACGATTTGCCATTCCAGCCCAGCTTTGTTCTTAGCCTGCTCACTCCCCCCGCCCACCTTAAAGCCGGAATAGCTGCCCTTATCGCTTCTTGAAAATCAGGATGTGCTGCCAAGGTAATTCCTCGATTACCTGATCGAAGACAAATCCCTCCGCTTCCACCTCAATTTTCGCTTCCTTGACACTCATCTTGTGCTCGGGCCGGATTGGCACATAGGGGTCTTCTTTCCGAAACTCGAGAAGGACGAGGCGTCCGTTATCTTTTAAGGATTCTTTCAGCTTCAGCAGCATTTCCTGTGGTTGTGAAAACTCGTGGTAAACATCCACGAGCAGGATCAAATCGCAACTCTTCGGAGGAAGTTTTGGGTCTTTCTCGGTTCCTAAAATCGCTTCGACATTTCTCACATTCTTCTGGCGCATGCGCTTTTTGAGAAGGCTCAACATCTCCGGCTGGATATCGGTTGCATACACTTTCCCGGTCGGACCAACGATTTGCGCAATTCTCAGCGCATAATAACCGCTTCCGGCTCCAATGTCCGCGACCGTCATTCCCTGCGAAAAATTGAGCAATTCAATCGCCCGACTCGGATTCTCCTCACTCTCCCGCTCGCTTCGCTCAAGCCAGTCGGCACCCGCTGCACCCATAACCTGAGCGATCCGTCGGCCTGATTTTGGATGTTGTCCCTGGCCTTGCAAAAGCGTGGTTCCCGGCAACAGAGCCAGAGCCAGAGCCAAAAACACTTGCACAGTCGATTGCCAACGACCCCCGAATTGAATTACGCTCATACCGAGTAAGATGACACAAGATCAATTGCAGTTCCACACTCGTCGTAGCTTTTTGATGGCCACCCCGGCAGCTTTGCTGGCTTTAGGAGCCTGCGCCCGCGAGGGCGCTGAAACCGATGCGAAGATTAAGCGGGCATCCAAGACCTTCAAGATGGGCGAACGAGCCTCGATTGGAGTCCTTACCTACAACATCCTGGAATCCACATATTTCACACAATTGGGCGATACGGGAAAGTTGCGCCTTCCAGAAAAACGCTTTCTGGTAATCCGCCTGTCCATCACGAATGGGGGGGGCAAGGAAGCTGAAATTCCCCTTTTCCGCCTGATCGACGACAATGATGCCGAAACACCGGAAATTCAGGATGCAGAATTTCTTCCTGGATGGTTTGGCCTCATCCGCAAAGTCGGCCCCACTCTCACCGAGGAAGGCCGTATCGTTTTCGACGTTTCGCCCACGACCTACAAACTTGAAGTGACGGACGGTGGCGAGACGGGCAAGGAACAACTCGCTTTCATCGAAATTCCGATTGAATTCGACACAGCGGAGCCATTTCCCGCAGGCGCTCAGCCGCCAGCCAAGAAATAGAAACTCACCCGGTTGTCGCCCTGCTTCAGTTGCCTTGTGCATTTCAGACGGCCAAACTGGTCCGCCAGCTTGAGCCGCCGGTCGTGTTGCACCAGCACCAGTTCAGCTTCTGATTTTCCAAGCCATTGCAGGCAGCTCTCATATTCCGCAACCGCCTCGTAGGGCGGGTCCAGGAACAGAATTCCCTTCCATGGTCGTTGGTGCAGTACCGAACCCACTGGCTTGGCAATCAGCTCTGTCCGGCTTTCTACGCCCAGCGCTTTCACGTTCTGACGTAATGCTTCAAGAGCCGCCTGGTCCTGTTCGATGAACGTGCAGCGAGCCGCGCCCCGGCTCAGCGCCTCAAATCCCACAGCTCCAGACCCACTGTAGAAGTCGGTAAAGTGCGTTCCCTCGATCTGCGTCGCGACGATGCTGAACAGCGCTTCCCGCAAGCGATCTGGTGTCGGCCTCGTCGTCTCGCCTTTCGGGGCGATCAATTTTCTTCGTCCAAACTCTCCCGCAATCACTCGCATAATTTCATCAACCTACCTGAACCAGGCCGTAGCGGCGCTGCCAGTTCTCTTCAAGATATCGCTCCGCGGAACTCATGAGCGCAGTCCCGGCTTCTTTCTCGAGAAAGCTCCGGGCTTCTCCACGCGCCATTTCCAGAATCTCGCGATCCTTCAACACATGCGCAAAACGCAACTGCGGCATGCCGGATTGCCGGGTCCCAAAGAATTCGCCCGGCCCGCGGATCTCAAGATCTGCCTCTGCCAGTCTAAATCCATCTGAACTCTCAACCATCGCACGAATTCGCTGTTCACTCACTTCATTCTGTTTGCCCGTCACTAGAAAACAATAGCTGGCATGCACTCCCCGGCCAACTCTCCCGCGCAACTGATGCAGTTGCGAAAGTCCAAACTTTTCCGCATTCTCGATCACCATCACCGTTGCATTCGGCACATCGAGGCCTACTTCAACCACGGTGGTAGACACCAGCAGATCCACTTCGTGATCCTTAAAGCGCTGCATCACGGAATCTTTTTCGCTCGCCGCCAGTTGCCCATGCATCAGCGCAACCCGAAACTCCGGAAAGATCTTCTCCGCGTGCAGCTCAAACATTTTCTGCGCGCTCTTCAGATCCGGAGAATGCTCGGAGTCGTCAACCAAAGGGTAAACAATATAAGCCTGACGACCCTGCTTCAATTCCTTGCGTACCGATTCCCAAACGGCATTGCTCGCGCTTTGCGCAAAGTGTCTCGTCAAAATGCCCTTCCTTCCCGGCGGCAATTCATCGATCACACTGACATCGAGATCCCCGTATATGGTCAGCGCAAGAGTGCGTGGGATCGGAGTCGCGGTCATCACCAGTACGTCTGGCGTCAAGCCCTTTTGCCTGAGGAACAATCGTTGCAACACTCCAAAACGGTGCTGCTCGTCAATGATCGCCAGGCCCAGCTTCTTGAATTCAACATTTTTCTCGAGCAGTGCATGTGTTCCCACGACCAGCTTTACAAGCCCCTCGGCGATCAATTTCTTGATCTGACTTTTTTCCCTGGGGTTTTGCGAGCCGACCATCAGCGCCACCGGATAACCAAGCCGCCGGAAGAACCTTTGCAGTGAGAGAAAGTGCTGCGTCGCAAGCAATTCCGTTGGGGCGAGCATCGCAACCTGGTACCCATTTTCAATCGCTATCACGGCTGCCTCCGCCGCCACAAGAGTCTTTCCACTCCCCACATCCCCTTGCAGTAGACGGTTCATGGGATGCGGCTCGGCCATGTCCATGGCGATCTCCTTCAGTGCCCGCTTCTGTGCGGCAGTGGGTTTGAATGGGAGCATTTGCTTCACTCTTTCCCTGATCTGGTCTGTCAGTTGATAGGCGATCCCGGGCGCACGCTTCACTTCCCGTTGCTTGCGCAATAGCCCAAACTCAAGCCAGAAGAACTCCTCGAAGATTAACCGCCAGTGCCCCGGCGAACGCCGGGTATTCAACGCTTCGAGATTCATATCGGTCGGAGGCTCATGTACCTCCGCGACCGCCTTCGCGAGGGTAGGCAGCCGGAATCGCCGCAGAATGTCTGCAGGCAGCGCATCTTCAAGTTCATTCACCGCTTCAAGCGCTCCCTTCACAAAGCGCCTCATCTGTTTCGTCGAGATCTTCCCCACGGTCTCGTAGACAGGAATAATCTTCCCCATGTGCAGCGCTAACTCTGGATCTCCCTCATCCGGTAGCACTTCGAATTCGGGATGAGCGAGAAAGATCCGGCCCGCTTGAAAGTCGTATTCCGCCTTACCGAACAAAGCCAGACTCAAGCCCGGCACAATCTCGCTCGCCAGGTACTTCGCGTTATACCAGCGGGCCTGCAAGCGGTTCCCCTGTTCGTCCTGAAGTTCGGCCTCAAACAAAATCTGCGAACCCTTTCTCCATGTCCGGGTACGCGTAGAAGCAACCATCGCGAGCAAGGCACCACTCTGCCCTTCCCTAAACTGCTGGATAGGCAAAAAGCGGCTCCTGTCCTCGTAGCGGAATGGCGGATAAAAAAGCAAATCCTCAACGGTTTCGAGGCCCTTCGCTTTCAGCTTTTCAGCCAGCGCCGGGCCCACACCTTTGAGATATTGCAATGGAGATGAGAGTCGAACCAAAGCCGTAGTGTACAATGCCCGCAATGCGAATTTTTAATTGTCTTCTGTTTTTCTTCGCCACATTTTCCCTGGCAGCCGACATCCGGATCGGGATAATCGGCACCGACACCTCCCATGTCATCGCCTTCGCCAAGATTCTGAATGACCCGAAACATCCGGACCACATTCCTGGAGCCCGCATCGTTGCCGCCTACAAAGGTGGCAGCAAGGACATCGAATCGAGCATTTCCCGCGTCGGCAAGTATGCCGAGGAACTCGCCCGCGACTGGAAGGTGGAAATTGTCCCCGACATCGCAACCTTGCTCACCAAAGTCGACGCTGTCCTGCTCGAAAGCGTGGATGGCCGTACGCATCTCGAACAAGCCAGGCCCATCATCGCGGCGGGTAAGCCGTTTTTCATCGACAAGCCGCTAGCGGCAAGCCTCGAAGACGCAGTTGAAATCGCCCGGCTTGCCAAAGCCAAAGGAGTCAAATGGTTTTCATCTTCCAGCTTGCGGTGGGCTAAAAGCCTGTTACCCCTCGCTCAACCTGGTCTGAAAGGAGCGGTCGTTTGGGGCCCCGGCCCCCTCGAAGAACACCACTACCTGGAACTTGGCTGGTATGCCATACACGCTTCGGATATGCTCTTCACTTTGCTGGGCAAGGGCTGCGAAACCGTCACCAGGACTTATGCCCCAGATCAGGATGAGATCACCTGCCGCTGGTCTGACGGCCGCATCGGCACGGTACGCGCACTGCGTCCCTATTCGGATTTCGGTGCCGTGGTTTTCCTGAAGGACAACAAAGTCTTGCAGACCCCGGCGAAATTTGAATACTCTTACCTGCCGCTCGTGAAGGAATTTGTCAACTTTTTTCAGACTGGAAAAACGCCGGTTGACACCGAAGAGACCATTGAGATTTTCGCCTTCCTCGACGCAGCCCAGAAGAGCCGCGAACAGGGCGGCAAGCCTGTAAAGTTGCGCAAGCTCCCTTGGTAACAGGCGGCTAAGCCACTCCGCCCGCTTGTTCAAACGCATAAGCCAGACGGAACATGGTGCTCTCTCTGAAGTGTCCGCTAAAGATCTGCATTCCCACTGGCAAGCCTTGTGCTGTATTTCCGCAAGGGACGCTCATGCAGGGAATACCCGCCAGATCGCCCGTAATCGTGTAAATGTCGGACAGGTACATCTGCATGGGGTCGGCCATCTTTTCGCCGATCTTGAAGGCGGGAAACGGACTCACCGGAGCCACCAGCCCGTCGACCTCACGTAGCGCGTCCGAAAAATCCCCGGCGATTAGCGTGCGCACTTTTTGCGCCTTCAGGTAGTAAGCGTCATAATAGCCATGGCTCAACACATAGGTGCCCAGCATGATGCGGCGCTTGCATTCCATCCCGAAAAATTCTCCCCGCGTCTTTGCATACATTTCCGTGAGTGTGGCGGCTTCCGCGCGGGCCGTATAACGTACGCCGTCATAGCGCGCCAGGTTCGAACTCGCCTCCGCTGTGCAGATGATGTAATAGCAACTGATCGCATAAGGTGTATGCGGCAGGCTCACTTCTTTCACTTCACATCCAAGCTTCCGCAAGACATCAAGCCCGGCATGAATCTTGTCCCCGGTCTCCGCCTCCAGTCCCTCGAAATACTCCTTGGGGATCCCGATCTTCATGCCCTTTACCGGTTTCCTCATCTCGGCCTGATAGTCGTCTACGGGCGCAAATGCGCTGGTCGCATCGAGTTCATCGCGGCCGGCAATTGCCTGAAGAACCGTAGCTGCATCGGAAACGCTTCGTGCAAAGGGCCCAACGTGATCAAGACTGCTGGCGAATGCAACCAACCCATAGCGACTCACGCGCCCGTAGGTCGGCGTCACACCCACTACGCCGCAAAAGGACGCGGGTTGACGAATGGATCCGCCTGTATCGGAGCCAAGCGAAACTACCGCCGTGCCTTGAGCCACTACCGCTGCGGATCCGCCGCTCGAACCGCCCGGTACGCGATCTAGTGCCACAGGGTTTCGCACCGGGCCGAACGCCGAATTTTCGTTGGAAGAGCCCATTGCGAACTCGTCGCAATTTGCCTTCCCCAATATGATGGCCCCTGCCGCCTTTAGCTTCTCTACAGCAGTTGCGTCGTAGGCAGGTACATAATTCTCCAGCATCCTCGATCCGCAAGTGGTCCGCACTCCCCTGGTCGAAAGAACGTCCTTTACTGCGACAGGCACGCCGCCCAGTAGCCCCGTATCCTCCCCGCGCGCAATCTTTGCGTCTACTTCGGCTGCGGCAGCCTCAGCCAATTCTGGGCTCAGCGTCAAATAGGCATTCGTTTTCGGATTCTCGCTTTCGGCAAACCGCAGCGCTTCGCGCGCAAGTTCTACCGCGCTAAATCTTTTCCCGCGCAGACCGTCTTTGACCTGCGCAATCGTCAAGCTGGCAATATTTTCCATTGTCCGCACTCCTGCTAGCGTTCGATAACTCTGGGCACCTTGAAGTGCCCTGCTCCACTCAATGCGGAATTCCGGAGAGCTTCCTCCGTACCCAGCAAAGTTCTCTCGCGAACGGCATCCTCTCGCAGGGAAGCGGTCGCCGGCGCTTCAAATAGTACTTGTGCCATGGGTTGAACTTCTTTGGTGTCCAGGGTCGAAAGCTGTTCCATGTGCGTCAGAACTTCGCCCATGTCATGGGCCATTCGCTGCACTTCGTCTTCCGTCAGATTGAGGTTGGCCAGTTTCGCCACCTTGCGGACATCGTCTTTGCTAAATTCCATCTCTCAAGATCTTCTCATTGCGGCAGGCCTACTGGCCAGCGGCGCGGCGCTTTGAATTCAGATAGACGCGCCGCAAACCCGGATCGGTTATCTTTTGCGCTTCCGGATGCTTCATTTCAAGCAGGAACTCGCTCTCGCCGGCAACCTGAGGCTTAAGCCGTGGAATCGCTACCCGGTATTCAATCTGCCGTGCCACTACTTTGCCCAATAGCCGTTCCAGTTTGCCCAGAATTTGGCGCTCGAGCGTTGTCATCTGAGCTTGCCAGACATGGTCGTCCACCTCGACGACGATTCGGTCGCGCACGAGCTCACGAAATCTCGCATGACTTTCGATTCGTTCTCCAACGGCGGAGCGCCAAGCCGCACGGGCGAGTTCTTCGTCGCTCACCATTCCGTTTCGTAGTTTCCCCAATAGCCTTAGCGCTTTATCCATAGAGCCCAACGAATTGGATTGTAGCAGGCCATAGCTGCGGCATTGCGGCTAAAATCAGGTGCAGGTCTTTCCGTGAGTCAGTCCCCCTTCATCCCAGGTTTCCAGCTCGTGCTCGCGAGCAAGTCCCCCCGTCGTCGAGACCTCCTCAACATGGCCGCATTGCCCTTTATTTCGCGGCCGCCTTCGATTGAGGAACTTCACCGCCCGGAGGAATCCGCCCGAAATTATGTGGCTCGCCTGTCCTCGGAAAAGGCTGCTGCCACCAGCCATCGGAATTTCGAGGGAGTCCTGGCCGCCGACACAACTGTTCTCGTGCTCGATGGGGACAGCGAAGTCATCCTCGAAAAGCCCGCCGATGCCGGGGATGCGAAAAGAATGCTAAGCCTGCTCGCAGGGCGCTCTCATTCGGTGCTCACCGGAATCTGCTTTCTCTGGTGCGGACAACAAACCGTCTGCGTCGAAGAAACCCGCGTCTACTTCGCACCAATGTCCAGCCTCGAAATCGACGCCTATGTTTCCTCTGGCGAACCCTTCGATAAAGCGGGCGGCTATGCGATTCAGGGCCTCGCCTCGCGTTACATTAGCCGGATCGAAGGTTGCTACTTCAACGTCGTAGGCCTGCCCATTCACCGGGTGCTTGACGTCCTGCATAACGCTGGGGTTCTCATCGGGGCTTGAATGTTTTTGCCCGCTTCTTGAGCCAGGCTACAAACTCTTTGGGAACCGGCATCGTCGAAAGCCTCGATTGCTTTACGAGCGAAAAGTCGCTGAATAGACCGCTTTCCTTGATTTCCCTCAAGCTCACGGGCTCAGCCAGTCGTCCCCCAAAGCGGTACTGGAAGACGGACATCTTTGCATCCTTGGCATCCACCCAAACATTGCCTTCTACATAGCCCCACCCCACAATCGCCGCCTGGCCTTGCGAGTGGTAGCAGATAACGCAATCCCCGTCTTCCATGCTCCTGATCGCCTGCTGTGCCTGCGCGTTCTTTACGCCATCCCAAACTGTCTTGCCATCCCGTTCCAATTCGTCCAGCGAATAGGTGATTGGATCCGACTTTGCTAAATAAAATTTCATAGTCCAGCGACTGTGCTCCTCACCCAAACCATTGATCTACTGCCGGTCAATTAAGAATGGCCCGTGGCACTACTGTTCTAGCATCTTGCTTGGTGTAAAATTGAAAGTGAAGTGGCGAGTCTTGATATCTTTCGAGGCCAGCCTCGGAGATTCGTCCAATGGAGGATGACTTGTTTCAAACCTGCAATCGCGCCGTGTTTTGCATGGCAATATTGAGTACCAATGTCTTGTTCGCACAAGTGCAACCGGCAGCGGCAGATCAAAAGACCCCCGCCCCGGCGGAAGAAAAAGCCGATGTAACAGCCGCTTCGGCTGGTGCTGCCGTAGATCCAAAGTCTTACCGCATTGGAGTGGAGGACGTAATCCTGCTTCGCATCTGGCGTGAGCCTGAGCTTTCGGGGCTCGTAGTTGTCCGTCCTGATGGCAAGATCAATCTTCAGTTGGTAGGCGAAATTGATGCCGTCGATACAACTCCCATCGAACTGGAACTCCGCATCGCCAAGGCTTACGAGAAAGTTTTAAAAAACCCTATCGTCACCCTTCAGGTCCAGAAAGTGGAGAGCAAGCGGTATTACCTCTCCGGCGAAGTCGGAAAATCAGGTGCCTTCCCTCTGGTTCGCCCGATGAACATCCTCGAGGCAATTACGATCGCCGGGGGCATTCGCGAATTCGGAAATGGCAAAAAAATCATTGTCATGCGTGGTAGCGAGCGCTTGAAATTCAACTTCAACGAAGTGATCAAAGGTAAGAAGCTCGAACAGAACATTCTTCTTCAACCCGGCGATCACATCGTCGTTCCATAGATTACCCAGCGACAGGAGATATTCATTTGCAACCCCTTCAAGACCCCCTCGCAATTCAGCACCGTACCCTCGACGTCGAAGATTATATCGACGTTGTAAGGCGTCACCGCTCCCTGATTCTCGCTCCCATGCTGGCTGGGTTGGTGATCAGCGTTGTAGTAGCTTTCCTCTGGCCTGACACATATGTCTCCAGCGCAACAATCCGCGTTCTCCCGCCTCAGGTCCCTGAAGGGCTGCTCTCTATGCCGCTCAGCATGGATATGAGCCAGCGCGTGAACCAGATGACCCAGAGTATTCTCAGCCGGGCAACCCTGACCAACATTATCAACACCCACTCCTTGTACCCTCGCGAGCGTAAACGCCTTCCGATTGAGGACATCATCGAAGATATGCGCAGCAAGGCTGTCAATGTGGGGCTCATTTCCGGTGGTGGGACCAACCAAGGCAAGACTATGGCCTTCACCGTTTCCTTTAAGTATGAAAACCGCGTGATCGCTCAACGGGTTTGCGCGGATCTTGTTACAAAGTTCATCGATGAGAACGTCCGCGAGCGGGCCAGTTCTTCGTCTCAGATGAAAGACTTTGTCGAAGATCAATGGGCAAGCCGCAAAAGAGACTTGGATGCCGTGGAAGAACAGCTTGCAAAGTTCAAATCTGCCAACGTAGGGCGTACTCCAGAACAACAGGGAGCGACTTTTTCGGCCATCAATGGCATCGAAACCCGCATGACCAATATCAACGCTTCCCTCGGCCGCATCAATCAGGACCGGCTGATTATCGAAAATCAAATCAGCATCCTGAAAGAGAATTTGAGACAAATCTCCGTGCCAACTTCTGAAAACATTACGACTTTGGTACCCAAAAATGAACGGCTGATTGCTGCGGAACGGGAAATTTCGAACTTTGAGAACCGTTTGCAGGCATTGCGCGAGCAATATCAGGACAACCATCCCGACATCAAGGCTTCGGTAGCCAACCTCCAGATCATGAAGAAAGAACGCGAACGCCTCCAAAAGACCCAGGACGAGCTGGAACAGGCTGCAAAGAAGTCGAGCGGAACCGTATCCGGTCTTAAGCCAGAGGCTGTTCGGGAAGCGCGTGCCCTTGATTCGCAAATCCAGCAGCTCCAGGCTCGAATCGAAGCATCCAAGATGGAAGAAGAGACCTACAAGAAGGGTTTGGTTGATGCGGACAGATCCGCACGAACTCTCCAGGGTACGCTGGCGACGATGCCTTCAAGCGAGAAGGAATATGAACAACTCCGGCTGCAATCCATGCTCGCCAGGCGCGACTATGAGGAAATTGACCGCATGAGACAGCGCGCAAACGCTGCGGTCGAGCTGGAAAACCGCAAACAGACGGAAAAACTCGAAATCCTGGATCAGGCATCGTTGCCCCAGAATCCTACGGAGCCCAAACGCTGGATGATCATCCTTGGCGGGGCGATCGGGGGTCTCATTTTGGGGATTTGTTTCGCGGGTGCCAAAGAAATGAAAGATTCTACGCTCAAGAATCTCAAAGACGTTCGAGCTTACACCCAGCTTACGATTCTCGGTTGCATCCCCCTACTCGAGAATGATTTGGTCGTTCGTCGGCGTAGGCGGCTTTCCTGGCTCGCATGGTCCACTGCGTCGCTTGCCAGCATAGCGATCATGACCGGATCGGTAGTCTTTTACATGACTGGCAAGTGATTTGATGCACAGTACGAAACGATATTTAACCGAAGGAATTTCAGCATGAGTAGAGTACATGATGCACTAAGAAAATCAGGGTCGGGAGCCCAGGAGCTTCAGGCTCCAGCCAGAGCTTTTGCGCCAAACGCTCCGGCCATTGCAGATCGCGCCGCGACAACCGATTCAGAATTCCTGAATCTTCTGCAGCGGATTGAAGAAATTCCTTTCAATCCGGCCCCAGACGCGCACCTCATCGATGCAACCCGCCCCCACGAGGCCCCCAGTGAAGAGTTCCGCACTTTGCGAACTAGGCTCAACCATCTTCAGGGCCTACAGCCAATTCACACCATCGTCGTTACCAGCCCTTCACCCGCCGAGGGTAAGTCGATGGGTGCTGTGAATCTTGCACTAGCTGAATCCCACCTTGCCGACAACCACACGATTCTCTGCGACTTCGATTTCCGGCGCCCAATTGTTCATAACCTCTTCCAGATCGATCGTTCTCCAGGCATCACTGACTACCTGCTTGGCAAGGCATCGATCGATCAAATCGTAAAAAAAGTCGCGGGTATCAACTTAAGCATCCTTCCAGCCGGCGAGGCAGTCATCAACCCGCTGGAACTTCTTAACCTCCCCCGAGTAAAAGAGCTCCTCACAAACCTTCAGAAAGTTTACAACTGGGTTGTCCTTGACACTCCTCCTCTCCTATTCGCCGCCGACGCAAACCTCTTGTCGACGATGTCGGACGGCACAGTCCTGGTTGTTCGGCTTGGAGTCACCACCGTCGATTCCATTACGCGAGCCATCCAGTCGCTGTGCGAAAACAATATCCTGGGTACAGTCGTCAATGGAGCGCGCCGTGGCGAACTCTATTCAAAGTACACCTACTACCACACCTACTATTATTCGAAGCCCGACTAGCCCGACTTGACTGAGTCGGCCTTCCCAACGGCGATGGCCGCATTCTTGCTCCCAAAAGCGATGGTGTTTACCATCGCTTTTTTGATTTCAAGCGGTCTTCCGGCATTCGCCACATAATCCAGCCCGCATTCGGCTGCCGCTTCCTCAAGATTGATCGTGGGCGGAGCAAAGCCATCGCGCATCGCCAGCAGCGTCGCCGCCATACTAGCCGCACCGCAGGCACCTTGCGGATGCCCAATCATGCTCTTGATGCTCGATCCCGGCATCCTGCTCGCATGTTCTCCAAATGCAAGTTTGACGGCAGTAGTTTCTACCCTGTCGTTAAGATGGGTTGCCGTGCCATGGTAGTGCAGATAGTCGAAATCTGAAGGAACTAAGCCGCCTTCCAGCATCGCGAGTTGCATGGCCCTCGCCGGCTCGATGCCAACTTCCTCAAGTCTCACCCTGTGAAACGCCTCACAAGTCGCCCCGTAGCCCAGAATCTCCCCGTACACAGGCACCCCGCGCTTGATTGCACTTTCTTCACTTTCCATCACAAAGAACCACGCCCCCTCCGCTAAAACGAAGCCATCCCGATTCGCACTAAAGGGCTTGGAAGCTTTCTCTGGCGCTTCATTCGAGCTAGTGCTCATAATTCTTAACAGTTGAAACCCGCGCAAGGTGAGGGGCGCAATCGGAGCATCCACCCCGCCGCACACCACAAATTCGGCCTCCCCGTGCTTGATCGCCCGAAAAGCGTAGCCAATGGCGTCTGTAGAACTCGTGCAACCATTGCTGAACATGTGGCTTAATCCGCGAAAGCCATATTGCATCGAAATCTCGCTGGCAAGAGTCCCCAGCGTGCTGGAGGGAATCACATAAACGCTGCACTTCTTTTGCTGCCCGCTGTAGTAAAGCGAATACTGCCGCTCGGTAAACTCCTGATTGCCGCCCCCACTGCCGACATAGACGCCCACGTTGCGCAGAGCATCCAAATCCATCGTCTTCCAGTCGAGCTTGGCATCCTCCAGAGCTTCCCCTGCCGCTGCGATTGCATATGGCGTTGCCAGCCCCGTTCCTTCCAGATCCCGGGCGGACAAATAAAGCAATGGATCGAAGCCAATCACTTCACCCGCGATCTGGACAGGTTGTCCAGAGCAATCGAATCTGGAAATCCGCCGGACACCGCTCTTGCCTTGGCGCGAATTGCGCCAAAACTCCTCCCTGCCCAGACCGTTTGGACTAATTGCTCCGATTCCTGTAATAAAAACGCGCCGCAGTGCCATAGTTGTCGAGAAGCCCAATGCTACCATTGGGTTGCGGCATGACTGACTCGCCAACGCCGGATGCCCTGCCAGAGCAACAGGCAATTCTCAAAAGCACCGCTTCTCTCTTTCTGCCTTCCCGCTCCGAGCGTCTATTGGCCGCTGTTCAGGCTGCATCCCTCGCCTCGATACTCACTATATTCTGGTGCGGAATCGCTTCCAGTTCCAGCGCTCATTCTTTCTGGACCGTCCCAAACTTAATGGCTGGTCTGTTTTATGGAAACGCAAGCCTGCGCCCTGATTTCGGCCTTCATACGCTCGTTGGCCTGGCACTCCACCTGCTCCTTACAACCGTGTTTGCCTTGCTGTTTGCAACCTCTATTCCACCTACACTCCGCCCCCTCACTTCTCTCATCCTTGGTATCCTTGCGGCAACCAGTTGGTTCTATATTCTCGACGGTTTTTTCTGGCGCAAGGCCTTCCCGCCGCTCGCACTTTATTCGCGCCGACCCTCGATCTTCTTCTCCTTCGTGCTCATGGGCATTTGCATTGGTTTATACTCGGTATTTGTGCGCTCGCGTAGAGAGCATCAAATCTCAGTGTGATCTGGCTTTGCCTGTCCGCTCGAGAATTTCCCTTGGACTAGGTACTTCGTTTGAAACCCAACAAGATATGGCCACGTCTCCTCAGAGGCGCAGAGTGGAAAGGAACCAGCTTTAGATGATGTCTTACAGGCGAGCAAGCCTGGGCGCGCCATTTTTGTGTCTAGTCGTTTTAGCATTGGCGTCCTCATTTCCCTCTCTACTCGCGCAGCAAGCTGGCCAGCAACCTCCGGCACCTCAGCCCGCCAAGCCCAAGCCCGCGAATCCATTTGAAAATATTCCTCAGACAGCTCCAGCCCAAGTGCCAAAGCCTGAGCCGCAAGCTCCTGCCAAGCCCAATCTGGAAAATCCTGTGCAGCCAGTTCCGGACGCAGCCCCTGTTGCCGTAAATCCATCCGATACACCAGCCGAAGATGTAATTGAGGCGATTGAATTCCGCGGTTCAAGACGAGTCCCCCAAGACACCCTCAGAGCTCTGATCATTTCGAAAAAGGGGGATCGCTACAGCGAAGATTCCCTGAATCGCGACTTCATGGCCTTATGGAACACTTCACGCTTTGACGACATCCGTCTCGAGCGCGAAGCAGGCCGGACGGGTTGGGTCATTCGCTTTGTTGTCACGGAGCGCCGTGTGGTCCGCTCGATCAAGTACGACGGCATGAAATCGATTACGGTCTCTGAAATTCTGGATCGCTTCAAGGAACGCAAAGTCGGTCTTCAGGTCGAACAGCAGTACGATCCCAACAAAGTGCAACGCGCCTCAAACGTGCTCAAAGAGTATCTCTCCGAGCGCGGTCGCCAATTTGCGACAGTCACTCCAGAGGTCCGCCAGATTCCACCGTCTTCCCTCGAAGTCAATTTTCGTGTAGCCGAAGGCCCCAAGGTTAAGGTTGGCGAGATCGACATTCAGGGCAATACCGCCTTTAGTGATGCCGTGGTCCGGCGTGCGATGAAGAATCTTCGTCCGGTTGGCATTCCGCAATCCATTTTTCTCGAAAATCTTTTCGCAAAGACCTACGACGCCACCAAGCTCGAAGAAGACATGAGCCGCGTTCAGAGTTTTTACCAGGAAAAAGGCTACTTCACTGCAAAGGCCAGCGCAGAAGATCCGAAAATTAAAGATGTGGGAGGCACAGGCTTCCGCATTCCACTCTTCTATCCGAACAAGCCCGGCAAGCGGGCGGACTTTCGCGTGAACATAGACGAAGGCCCCAAGTATCGCCTGCAAAAGCTCAATCTGGTAGGCGTTAAATTCTTCCGTGCGCCGGAAGATATATTCAGCAGCGTTCTTGGCATGCGCGAGGGCGACGTGTTCTCTACCGCCAAGCTTCGCAAGGGGTTGGAGGATATGCGCAAAATCTATGGCGGATACGGCTTCCTCGATTTCGTTCCCGAGCCAAGCTTTGAACCCGACCAGAAGACCGGTAAGATCGATCTGACACTCAGCGTCGATGAAGGCAAACAATTCTTCGTTCGCCGCATCGACTTTGCGGGCAACACAACTACCCGCGACAAAGTAATCCGTCGTGAAATCCTCCTCGACGAAGGCGATTTGTTCAATTCCCGTCTTTGGGAAGTCAGCCTCCTGCGCCTCAACCAGCTCGGCTACTTCGAAGTCCTAAAAGAAAACGAAGCCGCCAATATCACTCGCGACACGAAGAACAACACTGTCGACATCACCCTCAAAGTGAAAGAGCGCGGCAAGAATTCTGTCCAGATGTCGGGTGGTGTTTCGGGCATCGCCGGCAGCTTCGTAAGCTTCGGCTATTCGACAAACAACTTCCTGGGCCTCGGTGAAACGCTCTCGCTCGACACCCAGCTTGGCGACCGCATTCGTTCCGCCACCTTCGGCTTTACAGAGCCTTACTTCCTTGATAAACCCATCCAGCTTGGAGCCACGGTTTTTTACCAGCGTTTCAACTACGATCAGGGCCGCGAGGTTTCGCTCTTCTCCGGTCGTAATTTGACGGACCAGTTTAATTCGCTCGGCCGCGAAAACCTGCTCAACTACTCGTCCAACGGATACGGCTTCACCACCTATGCCTCGACGCTCTTGCGCCGCAGCTTCGCCCGTGTTGGCATCACATACAGCTATTCGAACTCAAAATATGATCCGCAAACCAACGCTGCCCGTACCTACTTCGAATCGGTAAATTTCCAGAATCTCGACGGCCCCAACCAGCTTGCCGGCATTCGTCAATCTTCGATCATTCCCAATTATTCCTACAACACGGTGGACCACCCCATCACGCCTTCCCGCGGCAAATCGATTTACATGTCGGCTACCTTTGCCGGCTCTTTCCTCGGTGGCAACACCAACATGATTGAGCCAACCATCGATTTCAAATACTTCCGGTCCGGCTTCAAAAAGGGCCATGTCATCGGCATGCACACCCTCGGCCGTTTCGTAACGGGTTACGGCGGCAAAACCGCACCTCCTTTCAACCGCTTCTACATGGGCGGCGAAAACGACATTCGCGGCTTCGACATCTGGGGCATCAGCCCGCTTGCCTACATCCCTTCACAAGCTACGGTCAGTGTCCTCAATGAAGACGGCAGCCAGCGTATTCAGCGTTCCATCGGCACTGATGGCAGACCGATCAGCACCTTTGTCACCCAAAACATTCCGGTGTATCAAATCATTTACCCCGGTGGCGACACCCAGGGCGTCGGCAATTTTGAATATCGCATTCCCATCTTTGGACCGGTAGTTCTGGCCGCCTTCGCGGACATCGGCGTCAATCGTGTCTCGCGGTCGAATGGATTGAATCTCAATCCTGGCCGCATCGCCGAATTGAATGCCGCTTTCCCGCAGGCTGGCTTCGAAAACAAGGCATTCCTGGTCGACTTTACCCAGAAGCCTCGCATGTCCACCGGGCTCGAGGTTCAAATCATGATGCCAGTGGTAAACGCTCCGTTCCGCTTTTACTACGCTTACAATCCGCTCCGAGTGGAAGACGTGATTCAGCCGCCGATTGCGGCTGATCGCTCCTACTTCCCCAACCAAACCACCTTCATCAACTCGATTGCTCAATTCGGACAGCCTAGTGTGTTTCGCGAAAGAAAAACTATCTTCCGCTTTACCATCAGCCGTACCTTCTGAGTCTTCCGGTGATACGATCTTGAAAGAGAAACCCAAGAAAATGAGCTTTATCGTTAAAAATCTGTTGGCCGCCGCTATTGTGATCGGCCTCGCTGCTAGCTCTGCTTTCGCGCAGAACAAAGTGGGAACCATCAACATCCAGCAGGCCATTGTGTCCACCAAGGACGGCCAAAAAGCAGCAGCCGAATTGCAGACCCGCTTCGAGCCGCGCCGCAAGGAAATTGAAAGGGGCCAGGCCTCCATCCAGGCGATGCAACAGCAGTTCCAGAAGTTGGGTACGGTTGGCAGCGATGAAGCCAAGCGCAAGCTCCAGACCGATATCGAGATAAAGACCAAGAGCCTCCAGCGCGAAAGCGAAGACGCCAATGCTGAATTCGACCAGGAACAGCAGAAGGTACTCAATGAACTCGGTGGCCGCATTATGCAGGTCATCAACAAGCACGCTACCGACAATGGCTTTTCGATGATCCTCGACATCAGCTCCGCCCAAACCCCGGTCATCTGGGCTTCGAACACGCTGGATATCACGAACGAAGTGATCAAGCTTTACGATGCCAATGCGCCTTCTTCGATCAGCACAGCACCTACAAAGCCCGGCGTTCCAACCGTTGCACCCAAGACCGCCGCTCCGGTTGCCCCAAAAACTGCCGCTCCCGCCGCAAAGAAGCCCTAGTTAGAAGCCTCTAGTTTTGATCCAGTAGCTCTCGCGCCAGGTCGTTCCTGGCGCGATTGTTTTGTAGCTCCCCGGAGTGTTGAAAGCGTTCGTAGGCGCTGTCATGGGTTCAAAGCAAATGAAGGATTGCCCGGCTGGCGCATACACCACGCCGATCGTATAATCCTTCCCGTAAACCACTTCGATCACCTGGTTCTTCCCCTTCACGCGAAACGTCGCATTCTCTTCCAGCCCGCCAAATACATCGTCGAGAACAATCCCCTTCAGCTTGACTCCCCCAGCATAAGGATTCGCTCTCCGCTCTCCCGTAGGAATCAGTTTCGGCGACAACACTAGTTGCTCCCGTGCCGGAATCGTCACTTCCCATTCGTCTCGCGGTGCATCGCTCAACTGAAAGTAAGGATGGAACCCAATCGCCAAAGGCATCGGTTCGGACGCCAGATTTTCAATCGCAGTGACCACCTCAAGAGCACCCGCCGTTAGCTTATAGGTCAATTCAATCCGGTGCGGAAACGGAAACTGTGCCAGCCAATCCGGCTGCTTAGAGCAATCCAGGCTCAGCCGCACGAGCGCATGGTCCTTTTGTGCCGCAACCTCTTTCACTTGCCACAACTTCGTAAAAGTCACCAGCCCATGAATTGGATTCTTGTTCGCGTCCACTCGCAAGTTCCCCAGTGCGGCGTTCAGCAGGTACTCTTTGCCGTTCACCTTGTAGCTCATTCCCTCAATACGATTCGCCCAAGGTGAGAGCAAAGGATTTCCCAGCAGTCTCGGCTTCGCAACCAGTTCCCCAAGTGTGACGCCCGGAGGAGCCCACAACACCTGTTTGCCATTCACATGGAAGTCGTAGGCGATCGCCCCAAACGCAGGTGATACCGCAACCTCACTGCTACTCTCCACTTCGGTAAGCCGCACCGACGGATAGCCGTCTTCACTCACTTGTACTGCGCGAAATTGTGCCATGTGCCTATATTATGGCTTGCGGTCGGGCGTGTTGGGATCCTTCGGATCAAGCTTCGTATCTTCCTGACAACACCAGCACTTCCCCGGAGCATAGGTGCGGATGTAGCAGACCTCACACCAGTAGCTCACCCCAAGCCGCTCACCATTCACATGAACGTAAAGTGGCTTCGTATGAATTTCCTGAATGCGAAACTTACCTTCCCCCGCCGGCTCACCCATCACTTCGAAGTCGGATCCCAACAGCCGCTCGTCGTCGAGCACTTTTCCGATTGGCTCATCGCTCTCGAGCTGCACTACCCGATTTCCGGTTTGCAATTTCCGCCCACTCACCAGCTTGCCGCGCAGTGATCGTTCCTCCGCTCCAAACAGCAACCCCGGCAGTGCCAGCAAACTTCTCCGCTTCATACTTCTATTATGCTGCGTCGTTGACCGGTGAAGCCGTTTGAACTACACCATCCGCTTTGAGTACTCGCGTGTAATGTAGTCGCAAGCTCTCACCGTAATCGCCATCATCGTCAGCGTCGGATTCTGACAACCCGAACTCACCCATGCCGCGCCATCGGTCACGAAAATATTCTCTACATCATGCGCCTGGTTGTACTTGTTCAGCACGCCCTTCTTTGGGTCGTCGCTCATGCGGGCCGTGCCCGTCTCGTGAATGCAGAAACCCGGCACGCT
>JBKJSR010000056.1:0-4727 GCA_046594355.1 Bryobacter sp. | reverse complement strand
GTAGCCAGCCGACGAAGTCGAGAACGTCTGCGTTGCGCCACATCCATGCCGGGAATCGCCGGAATCCGCTCAATGCCTCGACAGCATCCGCATCGGCGTTCCCGCCCTGTACATAGCGATTTACCCGGTAGGCATCCGGCCAGTCGGCCTCCACTGCTATGGCGGTGAAGCCCTTTTCGCGAATCAGGCGTTTTGTAATCCGGGCCCGCTCCCGATAGAACTCATGGGTTCCATGGGAGGCTTCGCCGAGCAGCACGAAGCGAGCGGCACCGATGAAGTCGAGCAGGTGATCGTAGTCCGCCGGCGAGCCGATCAGGGAATGAGCGGCCTCGCGCACAAGGTCACTGGTGATGAGCAGAGTCGCATCGAGCATGGGTACCTCCAAAATTCATTACTGTCTTGAGCGGTCGCAGTGTTGCGATACTCTTCTCGTCAGTTTGGCTTTCCATTGCAGCCATTAACGTGCTTCGGCTACTCTTACGGTGCCGGTTTCTTTCTTCCATCGATCTGGCGCCATGTAGAGCGCAAACCAGTCCGCGGCGGCGCGGGCCACCTGCTCCAATGTCCCTGCTTCTTCAAAGAGATGCGTTGCTCCGGGGATGATATCGAGTTGCTTGTGCGGGCATTGCAATTCCCTCAAGGCCTGTCGGTTCAGGGTAATGACCAGCTCGTCTTTCCCGCCAACAATGAGTAAAACAGAAGCGCGAACCTTTCCTAAAGCCTCCGCCGCAAGATCGGGCCTGCCCCCGCGAGAGACGACTGCGGCAACCAAATCTGGAAGCCGGGCTGCCGCTACCAGAGCAGCGGCGGCACCTGTGCTCGCACCGAAGTAGCCCAGGGTGAGACTCTTGGTGGCTGCATGTTGCTGAACCCACTTGGTTGCACCGGCCAATCGTCCAGCCAGCAGCCCGATATCAAAGCGCAACTCACTGGTCCGCTGGTCCACGGATTCTTCTTCGCGGGTCAGCAGGTCAAAGAGTAGGGTTGCAATTCCAAGTGATTGCAGGACGTCTGCAACATAACGGTTTCGAGGACTGTGGCGGCTGCTGCCGCTCCCGTGAGCAAACAAAACAATTCCTTTCGGATCTTTCGGAAGACTTAGGGTGCCTCCAAGCCGGACGTTCCCGAGATCGATGGAAACTTCGCGCTGACCTGCTTCCCGTGAGGGTTCAAAAGTGGAACGATGAGGCGCGGACCAACGTTCTGCCCGCCGGATCAGGTCCACCACTTCTTCATCCTCGACCTGCGCAAATCTCTCGTAAAAACGACTGACCGCACCGAACTGCTCCGGCGCATACAGGCAGATAAACCGATCCACCACGGTTCTGAGCCAGGCGCAGGTGGAAACAGGTGCCACCGGAACTGCAACCACGAGTTCGGCGGGCTTCATCTGCTGGAGCGCGTTGATCGCAGCGTATATGCTCGCTCCAGTGGCAATACCGTCATCCACAAGGATGACCGTTCGTCCCGTAACCTGGAGCGGCGGGCGATTGCCCCGATAGAGCGCCGCTCGTATTTGCAGTGTCTTTGTCACCTGTTCGGTGATGCGCTCAATCTGTAACCTGGAAATTCCAGCCGTCTGGATAATCTGCTCATCCAGATATCTTCCATCACCAGCCGCGATCGCCCCGAACGCAACCTCTTCATGCCCCGGGACACCGAGCTTCCGGGACAGAAAGATATCCAGGGGAACATTCAAAGCCTGCGCTACCTCAAAAGCGACAGTAACGCCACCGCGCGGAATCCCAAGTACGGTTACATCCGCTCGATTGGCATAGGCACCGAGTTCCTTTGCCAGTTGGCGTCCAGCGTCTTCTCGATTCTTGAAAATCATTGTATTCACTCCAGGCTTCCGCAGACTCTGCGCACGGCCGCTCAGCGGTCAGGACATTTTTTTCCTGCGTAACAACTAACATGGTGATGCACTTTGATGCCCAACACCTATTGCATTTAATTCCCAGTCTTTTCCCACGCCGGAGTTTCGAGGAATTTCTGGACGAATTGAACACCAGGACCCTTTGTGTTTCGGCCTCTTCAGTTGGAGCCATGCTTCTTCCGGCGGCCTTCCACCTCCGCTTGTGTGAGCTCGGCTTCGGATTTGCTGGAGTCGTCGCGTAGTGAATATCCTCTCTCGCTCCCGGCCGGTTTACTCCAGTCTGCCTACCCTCGTCAGGCTGCCAACGACGTACCTTCATAATTACTGCGAGGCGAAAACACCTCTGCTCTGCATTCCCGGCCGTCACGGGTATTGCTGAGTCTGTCGCTGGAAGTGCAGAGTTTGTCGTCGGCCCCGCGCCGCGTGGGCTTCACGCACGACTATTTGTTACTTCGGCAAGCGAGATAGACGGATCGGGAGCGTATCGGGGACACACAATGGAGCTAAAGTTGCTCACTCTATCGGCATGAGTGAGATCACATACGCATTCCCAAAAGAAGAAAAAGAACCGATCAGCGACGCGTCCCATGTTCGCAACGCCATTGCACGCTTCAATCAGGTGAAGGACGTTACGGATTCCGAGCGCGACGCGGCCTGGAAACGCATCAAAACAGCCGCTAAGAAATTCGGTGTCGAAGTCAACGCAGAAGACTGGCGCGAACTCTCGCATGGCGGCAAAGCCTGACATGGCAAATTTAACTGGCAGGAAAATCGCGATCCTCGCCACATACGGCTTTGAACAGTCGGAACTGTTGCAACTCAGAGAGCGCTACCGGATGCGGGCGCTGAGACCAAAGTCGTTTCGCTCGTGAGAGGCAAAATTAAGGGGTGGAACGACAAAAACTGGGGCCAGGAAGTACCCGTCGACCTTACCGTCGACGAGGCAAAGCCCGATGATTTCGACGCGCTTCTCTTGCCCGGTGGCGTTATGAATCCCGATCACCTGCGCACGAACCCTAAAGCCGTCCACTTTGCGCGAGCGTTCTTCGACGCCCATAAACCCATCGCCGCAATCTGCCACGGGCTCTGGCTGCTAGTGGAAGCCGTGGGTGATTCTTGACGGAGAGAGCTTGTGGAAGCCAAACTTTAGCGTCTGGCTTCCGGGATGGGTGGCAGATCCGTCTTAGACTCTACCGCATGGAAAAATTACTCAAGCGGAACATTGGGAATGGCCCTCGGTTTTTTGCCTTACACTTTCACGTTCGACAAGCTGCTTGCGACAGGAACGGATAAGCAAGTATTTGGCCACGATGCGGCCATGCGCTAAAACTTAATTTGCGGTGGAACTGGCTTTAAACTTGTCGCGCAGATTCCTGATCTGTTGATGCGCCTTCTGCATTTGATCGAGCTGTTTCTCGACAACGGCAGCGGCGTTCCCGAGCTGACGGGTTTGCAACGCATCCAAATATTGCTGGACAGCATGATCCTCACCCCGTTCCCACTCTTCCAGAACGGCAAGATTGTCTCGCGTAGATAAGGTGGATCGCAAGTTGATCCAGCCGCAGTGTACCGCTGCGGAAAGCGATTCAGTCTGTTCCGATTCTTGTCCCTGCTTCTCGGCAAAGCTTTCCAGCTCCACCGCGAATCTGCCACGTTCTCGCGAGAATTGCATCAAAATTTGCTTCAAGGTGGCATCAGTACAGTCGTTTGCCGCCGCCTGAAATCCATTTTGCCCATCTTTTGCGGTTTCTATCAGTTGATTCAAAGTGGAGACTGTCAATTCCCCTATCGATGGTGTTGAATGCATTAAATATCCCTTTGCATTGTTTGGCTGCAATACAACATGCATGTACGTTGCCAATCGGAGTTTGAAGTCGATGCGCCCAGCATGAATGAGATTTCAGCGTCAAAGGGCATCAAGCGACTTATTATGAAGTTATTTGACGCTCTACGGTCAAGTGGCGGCTCTTCGTCGCCAGGAACAAATCTGATTTGGGCATTTAGGCGGCTAAGTACAATTGGCCACATTTTTGCTCTATTTGCTTTCTACAGCGTTTTACGCCCAGGAGGCAAAATGCATTACTTGTACGAAGAAGCCGCCAAGCAGCATGAACTTGCGGCAGAATTTCATCGCGCCGCCGCCGAGAGCAGCGAGCTTGGCGAAATGCTGGAAGCCAACATCCATACTCTCAGAGCGTTGGAGCACTCCAGCCTCGCCAGTGAACTCGCGGCCGAAGCTCACGGCAAGTGCGGAAAAATCGGGAGCATTTAGATGGCTGATGGGCGGAAAAACGAAACCTACAGCGAACATCATCGTCAGGCTGCCGAGTTACACCAGCTTGCCGCCCATGCGCACTTTAGCGCCGCTGAATCACACGGCAAACAGGATCATCTCACCGGGAATGAGCGATCCAGGCAAGCACTCGAATATTCGCAAAAGGCTGATCGGCACACCCGCCAGCCTAGCGGGGAGGAGCAAAAGCAGAAGGCGATTGACCTCCTTCGCCATCAGGAGGTTGAGGCGCTCGCGCATCGCCGATGGCAGGCCAGAGGATGTCCAATGGGATCGCCGGATGAAGATTGGCGACATGCAGAGCGGGACTTGCGTGAACGCGAGGCAAACCTTTTGCCTTGAGAACCATTCTTGGCGCTGGACCTGCAAGTGCATGAACAATCTTATGAATCAGCAGAATCATAGCGTCCTCTGTTTAAAGGAGAAAGGATCGGGTTCAAGTCAGCCAGCCAATCGGGGGACGCAGAGGGGTTTTGGGATGCCAGGGCTTGCCGATCTGAAAGCGTCCAGAAGTTGTTGCTGAAGATGCTGAGCGGCTTGATTACACCGATGCAAATT
>JBKJSR010000751.1:0-2708 GCA_046594355.1 Bryobacter sp. | reverse complement strand
TGATCGCCTCGGCGTAGCTCGTATTCAACTTGATCGACCGCTCATAATTCTTACGTGCCAGTTTCAACTGTCCCAATTGATGGAATGCAATCCCGACCTTGTTCCACGTAAGCGGGGAATTCGGGAACATCTGCTGGTACATCTCCACAGCCTCGCGGTACATCTTGCGCGCCATGAAAATGTCGCCGCGCATCTCCGGGCTCAGATCGACCTTCGCCGACCCAGGAGCGCTCGGGGCATTTGACAAAAAACTGGATGCCGTTGGCTGCGCATAAACTGCCGCAACAACAAAGACGGAAATACAAAGGGTGCGAAAACGCATGGAGCACCTCACTTGACTGTAATTCTAATCCAAATATATCTATTTGAAAATCGAGCGGATTTTGCCCCAGAGACCTTTTTTCTCTTCCTTGGCGTCGGCACCCGTTCTGGCGCGTCGATTTGCGTCTCCAGATTCGGCACGCGCTGCATCGCTATCGCTCTTTCGCATCGTCACACTACGGCCACTCCCGTCGCCTCCAGAGGAGCCTTGACGCGCCGCGTCACCCGCTTTCCCGTCCTCGGGCGCATCCCAGGCGAAGACCTGGGTTTGCCCGCTCACACCTTCGACAGGCTGCGTGCCCGCAACATATACTTCCGATCGCCCCGCTCCCAGCTTGCCGGTGGCAACGTCCACTTCAGCCGAAACTACTCCTTGCGGCGGCTCAAAGCGATGCACGTTGCGATACTCGCGGTGCATGTGCGCCCGCTTCATGAATTCAGTCCAGATCGGTAGCGCACTCTTTGCGCCTTCCAGCTTAATATCGCGATTGTCGTCAAAGCCGACCCAGACAACGCACACCAGCTTTGAGGTAAATCCGGCAAACCAGCCATCGCGGCTACTACCTGTCTTGCCTCCGGCGGGTAAAGAAAATCCGCGCGAGCGAACTCCGGCACCGGTGCCGGCACGAACCACATCTTCCATGAGGTTCACCATGAGGTAATTGATTCTCGGGTCCAGCACCTCGTGACGCTCCGTCTTTTGTTCGAAAATATTACCGCCAAAGCGGTCGCGAATCGAACGCACCCAGGAGGGCCGCGAGGCCACGCCGCCAGCCGGAAACATGGTGTAAGCTCCGGCCATCTCGATCGGTGTCACGTCATAGGCACCAAGCGCAACCGACGGCGTTGCACGAACGTCCATGTTCAATCCCGCGCGCCGCGCCAGCTTCACTACCTCACCATAACCAACCGCTTCCGCCAGCTTCACCGTCGGGATGTTCAGGCTCTTCATCAACGCCGTTCGCAGGCTTACCGCCCCATAGTATTTCTCACCGAAGTTCCCCGGCTCGTATTCTTTGCCATCGAAATGAAAAGTAGTCGGCTCATCGATCAGAATCGACGTCGGCGTGAATACCTTTTCGCTGTCGAAAAGTGCCGTATTGAGGGCAGCCGCAAAAACCAGCGGCTTGAAAATCGAGCCCGGCTGGCGCTTGGAAACGGCTCGATTCAATTGCGACCGGCCATAGTTGCGCCCGCCCACTAGAGCCTTGATTTCCCCATTGGCCGGATCCATCGCAACCAGGGCGATTTGCACTTCGGGAACCTTGCCGTCCTTGTCTTTCTTGTGCCGCCGCGAAATCGCTTCGTCTACTTCTTTCATTGCGTTGCGCACGGCATCGGCGGCATCCCGCTGCAAATCCACGTCGAGGGAAGTGAAGATGCGGTAGCCGCCAT
The DNA here is from genome assembly GCA_046594355.1 of Bryobacter sp. Taxonomy (GTDB): domain Bacteria; phylum Acidobacteriota; class Terriglobia; order Bryobacterales; family Bryobacteraceae; genus Bryobacter. Next base: position 992 of record JBKJSR010000751.1, on the reverse strand, counting down.
CCTGAAAGTCCACTCCCGGCAAATTCTGCTGCAGCGTATCGTTTACCAGATCCACAAAGTAAGAGGAATCTGCGGCATCGCCATTGCCGCGCACGGTGCGGATCTCGGTCGTCCCCGCTGTTGCCTGGAGATGCTCGTCGATGTACCCGTTGTCATGCATCAGCCTGAGCACAAGATTGCGCCGGTTCTTCGCCTTCTCGGGATACGCGAATGGGTTAGTCGCCGTCGGCCGCTGAATCAAACCCGCGATCAATGCAGACTCGGCCAAGGTCAGATCCCGCACGTCCTTGCCCAGATACGCTTGCGCGGCTTCGCCGAATCCGAATATATTGAAGCCGCCACGCCACCCGAGCGGCACATAGTTGGCGTAGTACTCGAAGATCTGCTCTTTGGTGAGCTTCTGCTCGAGAATCAGCGTGTAGACCGCTTCGTTCAACTTCCGGCTCCAGGTTTTTTCCGGTGTCAGAAAAAATCCTCTCGCCAATTGCATGCTGATCGTTGACGCGCCTTCGGCATGCCGACCAGTCGAGATATCCACCAGCAGCGCCTTCACAATGCGAAACGGATCGAAGCCAGAATGCTTGAAGAATCGCTTGTCTTCGACACTCACCACAGCCTGCACCAGATACTTGGGCAGATCCTCATACCTCGCCATGCGGCGTTTCTGCCGCGAACGGTCGAAGATGTTCGTCACTAGCTCGGGCTCAAGCTGATATTGATTGCGGATGCTGTTGTCAACGAGCGATACGATTTGCGAAATGCGCCCGTCGGCGATCCGCACCAGCCCGCCATCGCGGGCAAAAAACGATTCCGGCCCAGGGTAAATTTCAATGGAATCGCCACGAAGCAGGTAGTGGCCAACCGGGTTACCGCTAGAGTCGCTGTAGCCGCTGCGGCGCAGTTGCCCCACCAGCTCTTCCCGGTCGAGAGGATCGCCCAGCGCAAGTACATGCGGCGCGGCGTAGATTCGGGATGCGTTGCGGAACGGCCCC
>JBKJSR010000640.1:0-4271 GCA_046594355.1 Bryobacter sp. | reverse complement strand
CTCAAACATAGCCAGGATTTCGCCATCACTATTTTTGGCGAAGAACCGCATGTCAACTACAACCGGATTCTTCTCTCCAGCGTACTCGCTGGTGAAAAAGAATTGAGCGACATCGTCCTCAATGACCGCGACTGGTATGAGCGCCATGGCATTGACGCGAAGCTGGGCGTGAAAGTGGATTCCATCGATCTCGAAACGAAGATCGTCTCCGGCAGCGACGGCACCCAGACTCCCTTTGACAAGCTCATCCTCGCCACCGGTTCCAGTCCTTTCATCCCTCCCATGGCCGGTACGGACAAGAAAAACGTCTTTGTTTTTCGCACTCTCGATGACGCTAAAAATATGCTGGCTATCGCCGCGCCCGGTGTGAAGGCGGTCGTAATTGGTGGCGGGCTGCTCGGACTCGAAGCGGCCAGAGGCCTTCAGGTGCAAGGCTGCGACGTCTCCGTCGTTCATCTCATGACTCACTTGATGGAAAGGCAGCTCGACTTCACCGGGGGGCAGTTTCTCAAACGCAAAATGGAAGATCTCGGTGTCAGTGTTCTATGCCAGAAGGCGACTGAGTCGCTCACTGGCAATGGCAAGGTGGAAGGCGTTCGCTTCAAGGATGGCGAAGAGCTCGAAGCATCCATTGTGGTCATCGCGGCCGGCATCCGTCCCAACACTGCTCTAGCCAAGTCGGCTGGTCTCGATGTCAATCGGGGCATCGTGGTCGACGAGTATATGCGCACCTCTCATCCCGATGTCTTCGCAGTAGGGGAATGCACTGAATTCAGGCAACAGCTTTTTGGTCTCGTCGCCCCCTTGTGGGATCAGGGCAAGGTGCTGGCTGCGGCGATCACCGGCAATGCGACCGACCCCTTCACAGGCTACACGCCAGCAACCAAGCTCAAGATTATGGGCGTTGAAGTGTTCAGCGCGGGCAACTTCGACGAGCAGCGCGAAGGTGTGGAATGCGTTCGACTCGAAGACCCATCACTCGGCATTTACAAAAAGCTTTTGCTCAAAGACAACAAGCTCGAAGGCGTGATTCTCGTTGGCGACGCTTCCGACGACCATCGCTTCATGGACTGGCTCCGTAGCGGCAAAGACCTCTTCGAGCTGCGCCGCTACCTGCTCACTCCGCCCCCCGCCGCCGACGTCGGCGAGGATGTTGCCGCCCTCGCCGATTCTCATATCGTCTGTGGATGCAATGGCGTCACCAAGGCCACGATCGTCTCGGCCATCGTGGATCAGGGCGTTTGCACTCTCGCCCAACTCAAGGACAAAACCAGGGCTGCCACCGGCTGCGGTAGTTGTGGAACGCTATGCAAATCTCTGTTGCGGGCAGCCTCGCCCGACTACTCCGAAGATAAGGCCAAGGTTCTCTGCGCCTGCGTTCCTTTCGCCCAGGACCAACTGAAGGAAATCATCCGCTCCCAAAAGTTGCGCTCCGTCAGCGACGTGCTCGACGTCTACGGCAATGGCATCGGTTGCGAAGTCTGTAAACCCGCCATCAGCTACCTGCTTGACGTGATCTTGTGTGGCAGCCATGAAGAGGACCGCTCCGCCCGCTATATCAATGACCGGGTTCACGCCAACATCCAGAAGGACGGCACCTTCAGCGTGATCCCCCGCATGCGCGGTGGCATAACCAGCGCCGCCGAATTGCGAAAAATAGCCGACGTCGCCGACAAGTACAATGTACCGATGGTTAAGGTCACCGGTAGCCAGCGCATCGATTTGCTCGGCATCAAGAAGTCCGATCTACCGCTGATCTGGGAAGACCTCGGCATGCGCTCCGGCCAGGCTTACACCAAAGGTGTTCGCATGGTGAAGACCTGTGTTGGCACCCAATTCTGCCGCTTCGGCACGCAGGACGCCATCACGGTAGGCGTCGAGATCGAGCGCCGCCTCGAAGACTTGTTCACTCCCCATAAGACGAAACTCGGAGTTGTTGGTTGCCCCCGGAATTGTGCCGAAGCCACTGTAAAAGACATTGGCCTTATCGGGCAGGATGGCGGCTGGCAGGTCGTCATCGGCGGAGCAGCCGGCAAAGGCGTTCGCAAAGCGGATCTGCTGATCGTAGTGGAAACCAGCGAAGCTGCCATTGAGGCCGCCGAAATATTCTTCCAGTATTACCGCGAACACGGCGTCTATCTCGAGCGCTCTTACGACTTCGTCGAGCGTTTCGGCATCGAGAAGATCCGTCGCGAAACCGTCTACGCAACCACTGCCGTCAAGCAAGGGCTGCTCGAGCGCTTGCGCCGATCGAAGGCCAAAGCGACCGACGTATGGCTTGAGCGCAACAACCCCCGCCCCTATCAGTTCGACGACATCAGCCCTCTCGAAGCCGTTGGTCCGCTGGACGGTGAATCCGCCCTTCGCAATCTTGATCAACTCGACGCCACTCTTGTGCAAATTCAGATGAATGGAGCTACCGAACATGCAGCAGTCTAACTGGATCAAAATCACTGCGCTCGACAATCTTCCTCTGCGCGAAGGCCGCAGCGTCAAACTGGCGGGTCTTGATATCGCCATCTTCAACCTTGGAGACCGTTGCGTTGCTCTCGAAAATCGCTGTCCGCATCTTGGCGGCCCGCTCGTCGATGGCATCGTGTCTTCCTCCAATGGCAAGATTACGGTTACCTGTCCGCTACACGCTCGTCGCGTGTGCCTCGACCGTGGTGAGGTCCTGGTGCCTTCCGGGTCTTCTGAGGATTGCGCCCTAAGCTTCCCCGTCGCCGTCGTCGATGGGGTCGTCACAATTTGTCTCGATTCCATTCTGAAGAAGGAGGTTGCATAGACTGGAATCAATGGGACTGACCGGATTGAAAGTACTGTCACTGGAATCGCGCCGCGCAAAGGAGATGGAAGCCCTGATCCTTCGCTACGGCGGGCTGCCTTTCATGGCACCTTCCGTCCAAGAGCGGGCCATCGATTCCAACGCCGATGCCATCGCCTGGGCTGACGATTTGATGGCCGGTAAGTTCGACCTCGTCCTGTTTACGACAGGCGTTGGCCTACAGTACTTGCGCGATGCCGTGCTCACCCGCTACTCCGCCGAAGAATTGGCAGCAGGTCTCCGCAACGTCACTGTTGCCGCCCGTGGCCCCAAGCCACTCGCGATTCTTCACGAGTTGGGAGTCAAACCAGAGATACGGCTTCCCGAACCCAACACTTGGCGAGAGATGATTCCGATTGTCGCCGCACGGCCAGAGCGGCGCATTTCCATCCAGGAGTATGGCAGGCCGAATCTTGAATTCACCACTGCACTGCGCGATCTCGGTGCCGAAGTAAACACGGTCTCCATCTATCGGTGGGAACTTCCCGATGACATCGGCCCACTCAAACAGGCAACCCGCCGCATCGCGGGCCGTGACTTCGATGTTGTGATCTTTACAACATCCATTCAGTTGACTCACCTGCTGGAGATTGCGACAAACCTGGGGCTGGCCGACGCTGTTTTCGACGCCCTGAAGCGCGATCTTGTGATTGCCTCCGTTGGTCCAATCATGAACGCGGCGCTCGAAGAACGCGGCCTGGCGGCAGATATTGTGCCAGACCACCCCAAGATGGCTTCGCTCGTGCGTGCCACTGCCGAAGAAGCGCGCGCGGCAATCGCCCGTAAGCACGCTCCTATTCACTAAACCAGAAACTGTCGGCCGAGCCTGCCGCAACTACACTGTCGAGTCTCCATCCTGGGGGCTGACGCTCCCTCCATGTCTGTAGGGTCCGAATCAAACATCAACAACAGACAAAAGAGGATTCTTTATGTTCCGGCAATTCATTCAAACCGTATTTCTCATAATGTCGCTTTGCTTCGCAAACGCCTTCGCCGAAGACGATCAACCCGCTCCCTTCAAGGCAGCAAATCCTTTGCTGCCAAAGCCGCTCAAGTTTAAAGGCATCAACGTTACGGGCAGTATCCGTACGCGCCTCGAAAGCTGGAATTGGTTCGAACCTACCACCAGCGACCCAACTTACACTTACTCCGGCAATATATTTCGCTTGATGCTGTCGCAATCCAGGGAAAGCTTTGGCTGGCAAGTCGAGTTTGCCGCACCTGTCCTACTGGGCTTGCCCGAAAATGCCACGGGCGTGGGTGCTCAGGGTGCACTGGGTCTCGGCGCAAATTACTTCGCTGCCAACAATCGCAGCCGCAACAGCGCCATGCTCTTTCCCAAGCAGGCATTGATCTCCTTCAAAAGCCTCGGCGGCAAATCTGCTTTGCTCAAAGTGGGCCGCTTCGAGTTTGCCGACGGCTCTGAAATGGCTCCCAAGAACGCCAC
>JBKJSR010000610.1:0-7941 GCA_046594355.1 Bryobacter sp. | reverse complement strand
CAACTCCAGACGCGAGCAGGCATCTACTGCCCAGGGCTTCAGTTGCTGGATCGCTTGCCCAACATTCGTTTCGTCGAGACCACCGGCGAGAACGATCTTGCCCTTCAGTCCTTTGGCCAATTGCCAATCGAAGACCTTGCCAGTACCGCCTTCAAGCGCCCCGGCGGGGCTATCGAGCACGATCGCTTCCGCATTTTCCCGATCGATGCGTTCTTGCGTCAAGGGTACGTCCACGGCAATTGCTTTCCAAATGCGCAGACCGGCGATTGAATCCATTTTGTGAAGTTGCGCGACATCGAGCTGATGTTCAGCCATGAGATCGCGGACGCGGGCCGGGTCTTCATCGACGAAGAGCCCCACGCGCCAGAAGTCGTCCGGCAAGTCTTTAAAAAACGCCGTGTCGCGCACATAGCGGGAACTGCCGGGCCAGAAATTGAAGCCCAGCGCATCGGCGCCCGCATCGAGCGCAGTGAGAGAATCCATGGCGTTGGTGAGGCCGCAAACTTTCACGATCACGTCACCAGCTCCCGAAGTGCAGCGGGGTCTTTCATAAGGCTTTCACCAACGAGAAAAGCCTGGTAGCCAACGGCGCGAAGCGCCTGTACGTGTTCGCGCGTGGAGATTCCACTCTCACTCACACGCATCACCCCGGCGGGAATTTTATCCGCAAGCTGGAGCGAGGTTTCGAGCTTCACTTCAAAGGTCCGCAGATCGCGGTTATTCACACCGATGATGGTTGCACCGCTGTCGGCAACTTGCGCGAGTTCCAATTCATCGTGAACCTCGACCAGTGTATCCAGACCAAGCGAGCCTGCAAACTCACGCAAGCGGCGCAGTTCGACGGTTGTTAACAGCGCCGCGATGAGGAGGATGGCATCGGCACCGTGGGCGGCGGCTTCAACAATGTGGGCTTCTTCGAGCGTAAAGTCTTTACGCAAAACGGGCAGCCCCACCGAGTCGCGGGCGGCAATCAGATCGGCGAGTGAGCCTTGAAAAAACTCATGGTCGGTGAGCACGCTCAACGCAGCCGCACCACCGAGCTCGTAGCTGCGGGCGATCTTGACAGGAAGGAAATCTTCGCACAAGACTCCACGCGACGGAGACGCTTTTTTGATCTCGGCAATGACGGCCGGCGAGATGAGCGAACGAACACGCAGCCGCGAGGCAAAGCCGCGCTGCTTGCCGATCAGATCGGCGGCCCGCCGCTCATATTCGGCGACCTTTGGGAGAAGCGCGGCGAGATCCCGCTTTTTGCGGGCGACGATTTTCGCCAATATGTCAGGCACGCTCATTTACATGTACTCCGGCACATCAATGCCCAGCGTTGCGAGTGTTTTCTCAAGTTGCGCGGCGAAGTGGTGTGTCATCCACAACAACACATTTCTGCGTGCGGGGTCGGCTTCATCAAGAACCCGGTAGTCGTGATAGAAGCGGCTGAAGCCTTGCGCCAACTGAAAGGCGTACTTGGCGAGGGCTGCCGGTTCCCCGCTACCAACTGCACCGGAGAGCACGGTTTCCAGCCGCGAAATATCGAGGAGCAACTGCCAGAGATCTTCGTTCGCGAGCACAGTTTCGAGGACCTCGCCGGAGAGCTCCGCTTTGAAGTCTGGCATCACCGGAACCTTGCGCAGGATATTCTTGGCGCGGACGGCGGCGTACTGCACATAGGGCCCTGTTTCGCCTTCAAAGCTCAGCGCTTCCTGAAGGTCGAAAGCGATGACGCTCGTACGCGTGAACTTGAGCAGAAAATAACGCAGCGAACAGACCGCGATCTGTTGCGCAACTTTTGCGCGGCTGTCGGCGGGACGATCGGCATGGCGGGAATCTACTTCGTTGCGGGCTCGCTCGATCAACTGGTCGATCAGGTCGTCGGCCTTGACGCCAAGACCCTTGCGGCCGCTCATCTCGACATAAGGCTTGGCCTTGTCTTCTTCGCTCAGCGTAATCCCGAGCTCGACACAAGTGCGCGGACTGAGCGCCACCATCTCATAGCTGAAGTGGATACTCTTTTCGGCTTGCTCGTTGTAGCCAAGGGCACGCAGACCAGCGCAGACAACGTCCTGCAGATAGCTCTGACGCGAGTCGATTACATTGTAGACGCTGTGACCGGCACCGAACTGGACCGCTTCAGAGCCCTCCGGCGTTGATTGTGTAACATAGCAATGCTGGCCATCGGGATAGGTGCGCAGCTTGCGGTAATAGAAGTCCTTACCAAGCAGCCCAAACTTCCACAACTGATAGGCGATGTCTTTGCCGACATAGGTAACGATGCCGCTCGACCGGACGATGACCTTGGAATCTTCTTCGCCTGCATTTTCGCGAAAGGCCGACCCGGGCATCACCCAACAACCCTGGTTCTTACCTTCGGTCTCAAGATAGATCGCCTGCTTCTCTTTCAACTGCTCGAAGCAACTGGCCCAGAACTTGAGGTGCAGAATTTCGCTCTCGCGCGGCAGCACGTCGTACTGGATACCGAGGCGGAGCATGGTGTTGATGTGGCAGTCGACAATCGCGTCGGCGACCACATGACCCATATCGGCCAAGGGCCCTTCACCGCTCTCGATCGCGTGCAAAGTTTCGGTGCGCCATTCCTTGGCTTCTTCCAGTTGGGCGACCTTCGAATAGATGTCCCAGCACAGGTAATCGAAGCGCGGCAGCCGCGTGAGCTCGGCCACTTCGGCGGCGCTTTTCTTTTCGTGAAAGTGGAAGGCGGCGACAACGTCGGCAACCTGCACACCCGTATTGTCGATGTAGTTTTGTACTTCGACCCGAGTGCCCATCGCCTTCATCATGCGAACGAAAGTATCGCCTAGAATGGCGTTGCGCAGGTGGCCAATGTGAGCCGCCTTGTTGGGATTGATGTTGGTGTGTTCGACGATCGTTTTGCGGGTGGAGAGTTCCTGGGTATCGAATTCATTGCCCTCGAGAATACGTCGGGCAAACCAGCCGCGATCGAAGCGGACATTGAGATACCCGTTGGCTACTTCAAGCTGAGAAACTCCTTCGAGTTTTCCGGCGAGGCCTTCGGCCAATTGCTCGGCGATGGCCTTGGGCGCTTTCTTGAGCTGGCGGGCCAACTGAAACGCAACCGGGAGCGCAAGCTCGCCGAAGCTCGATTGCTTGGGCTGCTCGGTTGACACCGGAACATCCACCGAGAAATTCGACTTGAGGTATTGAGAAACGGCCCGTGAAATCGAGCGTTCGAGGCTATGAAACACTGTTCTTCAATATACCAACGCTATACTGAACCTTTCACTAAATCATGCCGAAAATCACGCTTTTGAACGATGGCTCGAGCTACGAATTCACTCCCGAGTCCGTGCCGCATGGTGGCCATGGCAAGCCATTAAGCCTTCTGGACCTCGCCGAACACTTTGGATTTCATATCGAACACGCCTGTGGCGGAGTCTGTGCCTGCACTACCTGTCACGTCGTGATCAAGAAGGGCGACGACAACCTCACCCCCATGGACGAAGACGAACAGGATCGCCTGGACATGGCCCCTGGCCTCACTTTGCACTCGCGGCTGGGCTGCCAATGCATCGTGAAGGGGGATGTCGAATTCGAAATTCCGAGCTGGAATATCAACTACGTTTCCGAGGGCGGCGGCTCGATGAATCTGGGGGACGCCATTCCCAACCCTAAAAAGTAGCCTTCACTTCGTGGATCTGTTTGGTGTGCCGCTCCACATGACCGGCCATCAGAACAAACCACTGGTAAACGTCGAGCTCCCCGAAGGCAAAGTGCTTGGTCACGTGGGAATGCAACGGCAAATCCGTACTCGCGACAAAATCGATTGTAGCTTTGCGGGCGGCTTCAAAGGCGGCACGCGCGGCGGCTAGCGTTTTGAATTCTCCCCTCGGGGCAACCTCTACGGGAGCGGTCGCTTTGCGGCTGCGGTCGGGCATGAATTGCCCGAGCAGCTCCGCTTTGCCTTTGGTCTTGGCTCGCTCGGCTTCGCTTGCCTCGGGTGCCTTCAGATTGGCCTGCATTGCGGCGAAGATGCCGCGCTCAGTGAGCGCAAGATGTTCAACGCATTCAAGCACACTCCAGCGCTCAGGCGCAGGCTTCTTTTGCGCCTGCGCTTCCGAAACGCCGGCGATTGCGGCAAGCATGAGGGTGCGGGTGCGCTCGAGTTCCTTGAGAGTCGTGGATCGCTCTTCTGTCGTGATCGCCTGACCGAAGGCCGAGAGGCAAATTAGAGTCGCGGCTGCGATGGCTTTAATGCTGTCCATGAACGCAATCCTTTTCGCCGTAGTTTGCGCCGGAAAACTTTTTCCCGATTCGTCGAGTATAAATAATCCAGGTTCGGCCCGCCAAAGACGCAGTTGGAGGGCTGCATGTTCTGCGGGTTGTTGACAATCGCAACTACGCGGCCGGGCGCGTCGCAGATCTGAATTCCGAGGCGGGTGGCAACATAGAGATGCGCTTCGGTGTCCATGGTCATTCCATCACCACCGGATTGGGCATCCGTATCCCAAGTCTCGAGGTGATAATACGGCTGGCCATTCGCGAGCGATCCATCGGGCATCACCTGAAAGATCCAGACCCACTTCGAGCGCATATCGACACACATGAGCTGGCTCTGATCGGGGGAAAGAATAATGCCGTTGGGAAAGTCGAGCCCCTCATGCACGGTCTTCTTCGTCCCCTTGCCGTCCGTGAACCAGATCTTGTGCTGGGCGGGCTCGGTCCACCAAATTTCGTTCTTTGCATTGAGCACGAGGTCGTTCGATCCGACGTCGGTGGCGAGCACGGCTTCCGTGCCATCGGGGTTGATGGCGATGATCTGGCGCTTCTTGCCCTGGCAGGCATAGAGGCGGCCATCCGAACCGAACATCAAGCCATTCGCTCCGCCGGACTGATCCTTGAACAGCGTCACTTTGCCGCTTGCGTGATCGATTTTGTGGATCTTATCCTGACGCACATCGGTGAAGTAGACGTTGCCGTCTTTGTCGACAGCGGGCCCTTCTGTAAAGCCATGGCCGGAGGAAAGTTCTTCCCATTCGGAAGCGGGATCGAGGAACTCAGTGACGTACTGGCGTTCTGACTTGGGGTTGCCTTTCGAGGCAATGATGGGCTGCTTCCAGTTGGCCCAGAGCCATTGCATCGACTCGACAAAGATGCGCGACGAATGGTTCGAATTGTGGCCATCCGTGCCGCGATCGAACTTCGAATCGTAACCCGCATATTCGAGCGAAGCGGCGAGAGTCTGATTTGCGAGCCACCAGCTTCCAGAGTAAATATTGAGATCGGAAGAGCCGTCCTGCAGGAAGACGCGCAGCGGCTTGGGCTCTGTCTTGCGGACGATATCGGCGTACCAGTCGCCACCGCGCAGGTTGACATAAGAGCCGATGTAAGAGAGCACGCGGCGAAAGACATCGGGACGATTCCAGGCGGCGGTAAAGGCGCAGATGGCCCCGGAACTGGAGCCTCCGATCCCACGCAGATTCGGGTCGCTCGTGATGTTGTGCTGCTTCGAAATCTCGGGAAGAAATTCTTCGATGAGGAACTTGACGTAACGGTCGCCAAGCGCGTCGTATTCGTAAGATCGGTTGTAGCGGGCCTGTTGCGTGTCGGGGTTCAAGGCGGGCATGACACCGGGCTGGATGAAGAGGCCGATGGTGGGTGGCATCTCTCCCGCAGCAATCAATTTGTCGAAAACCTCGGCAGCCTTGAAGCGGCCGGTTTCACTAATGAAACCCTGCCCGTCCTGAAAGATCATGAGGGCGTATCCGCCCGCCGGAGCGGCGACTGCGGGGACATAAACCCAGTAGTCGCGGACGGTTCCGGGATAGTGTTTGGTGGACTGGAAAGATGCCTTGGCCACAGTGCCCCTGGAGGCTGCGGACTGTGCAAGCGCGCTTGCGGCGGCGGTGGATTGAAGGAGTAGACGTCGGGAGATCACGAGGCTATTCTATACGTCTATACGCAGCGCGGCCATCGTTTTGCGATTCATCGTTTTGCGATTCAACCCCGTGGGAGGAGCCCGAGCCGTATTCCTCCAGCCGAGCTAGGACCGGGGCAAAAGCTTCCCTGCTGGACGAACGGGGATAGAGCCCGGACGTGGAGCGGTTGCCAGACAAGGGTACGGAGGATGAGACGGCCGCAAGGCTTGTCCATGACGGCAACTGTGTTCCGTTGCTCTTGCGGATCGGCAAATGGCGTTTCAAAATGAAAACGGGCGGTGCCGGATTGGAACACGAATCATGGAAGATTGATTGTTTTCAATACTTTAGTCTTTGGCACGCGGCTTGCAATAGATACCAATGTAGACATGACCGATAGGCTCAAAGAACACAGGGTTGATCACCGCTTTACCAATTCCTGCCTTGAATCCCTCAAACTGACCCACCAAACTGGCCTACCAATACGCCCCGCCCAACCAGTTCCAAGAGCCTCATCGGATCAAAAAAACATCTACGAGAATAATAATTCACTTCAGGTTTTCACCTGATGGACCGATAGAAAGATTAGGGTAACAATGAATCAAGAAATGAATATGGAAAGCCAGCAGGAATCGATCACACAAGTAAGGTTTCAGATGGATTTGTTGCGGATGACGGCAATGACCGATGTACTCAGCGGTCCAAGCGTGATGAATCAAAGCGTAGGAGAATCGGAAGCGATTCAAGTGATGTCGGAACTGACAAAAGTGGCAACGCGGTCCGCGCAACTCTAGTTCGCTAGCTTTCGCCCGGTGCTTGCCCCGGACTCTGCACTCACGCGGACTCTGCACTCTCCCTGTCTCTGCACTCTCCCTGTCTCTACGATCACGCGCTAACCGCGATCTCCCGGACACCGCAATCTCCCCCGTACCGCAATCAATTGAGAGAATGGAGGAGCCCATTGGGTCCTCCATTCTCATTTCTGGACCATTACGGCAACAGAAAGGTTTGATCTTGCAGATGGACTTGAAGCCTTATTTGATCGGGACGCGAAGCAGGATTTTAGCGGCGGTTGAGGGCTTGAAACGGGAGCAGACGGAATCGGCTTCAGTGGAGGGATCGTGGCCGGTTCATGGATTTCTGGAACATCTCGCGTATATGGAGCGGGGAATTTTGGTGATGCTAAAACGTTCCCTCACCAAGGCGCTAGCCACCGAACATGCCCCCGCGCAGACGGCAGGCAAACTTGAACGGCGGCAAGAGCATGTTGCCACGCGAGCGTCGCGCATCGAAGCACCGCCAAAGGTTGTGCCGTCGGGTCGTTTCGGAAATTGGCAAGGCTCGTTCGAGGCATTTCTCGCAACAAGAGCGAAGACAGTTGAGATGGCGCAACACGTATCTGCTGAACACGACCGGAGAGTGAAGGAACATCCGCTGCTCGGAAATCTGACGCTGCGGCAATGGCTGTGGTTTGCGTCTGCACATTCCGAACGCTATGCAGCACAGATCGATAATCGGCTATCGGCCATTCACAACGGAGGACTCGCAAGCTAAGTGAGTCGCGATCCGGTTTTAGCTCTACTGATTCTGTGCGTTTTACTGATGGCCTATGTAACGGCCTATCCTTTTCGTTTTGTCTTTGACGGCGCGGCCTTTCTGTTTCTGGACTTCCCGCATGGCCGGGCATTGTGGTTGGACGCATGGTTGAATCTGCTTTTCTTCGTGCCTTTTGGATTGCTATGCGGGCTGCGGTTCCCAGGTTGGAGGGGCGTGACGGCGTGTGCTCTAGCAGGCTGTCTCTTTTCCAGTGGCATCGAGTGGCTCCAAATGTATATCCCAGGGCGTCTTGCTTCCGCCAACGACGTTGTGATGAATAGCTTGGGGGCAATCGTTGGTGCTGTGACGGCAAATCGCAAAAAACTGCGCGCGGCTTCCTTCAAAGGCTGGCTGAGAAACGAGATTCCGGGAAACAGCGTTGGAATCCTGGTGTGCCTCTGGGTCGTCTCCCAGTGGAGCCCCTTCATTCCGCTTCTGAAAATCAACCCGATCATAA
>JBKJSR010000577.1:0-10521 GCA_046594355.1 Bryobacter sp. | reverse complement strand
AATCCGCTCGTTGCATTCAACGGCACTACGCGCCCCACGATCACGTCTTACGACGGCTGGCAGCCCACCTGGAAGAATGGCGATTTCGATCCCGCAGTCGACCGCCGATTGGACCGCTCCGTTTTTCCGGTCCAGCCTGTCAATTTCGGCAACGCCACCCGCTTCAATCCGAACATGCGCGAATTCCCCAATTACAACGAGAACATCAGCATCGGCAAAGTTTTTCCGCTTCGTGAAAAGATCCGTCTCGACTTCCGTGCGGAAGCCTTCAACCTTTTTAACCGCGTGCGCTTCGGTACTGGCGGCACCAGCCTCGACGGCACAAACTTCGGGGTCGTCGTCGATCAGGCCAACACCCAACGGCAATTGCAAGTGGCCCTCAAGCTTTATTTTTGAAACCTTCATTTCTCCAATTCGATACCGTCGAATTTTCTCATTGCAGTGCAACAAAACTGTGAAAGAATAACTCTCGATTAGACTATGCAACGTCGTGTAATGGCTTTCGTACTCGCGGGCGGCAAGGGTACCCGCCTATACCCTTTGACCAAGGAAAGGGCCAAGCCTGCCGTGCCTTTTGGCGGGCGTTATCGCATCTGCGATTTCGTGCTTTCCAACTTCGTCAATTCCGGAATTTATTCCATCTATGTGCTTATCCAGTTCAAGAGCCAATCCCTCTTGCAGCACTTGCGCGATGGTTGGGAATTTTCCGGATTGCTCAAAAATCATTTCTGCATTCCCGTGCCGGCGCAAATGCGCTCTCCGGGCGAAAGCTGGTATCAGGGCACCGCCGATGCCATCTACCAGAACGTAAACCTGATCGAACAGGCCGAACCCGATGTCATCGCTATTTTCGGTGCCGATCACATCTACCGCATGAACATTCGCGAGATGATCGAGTTCCACATCGACAAAGGCTCCGACGCCACTATCGCGGCAATCCCCGTGGACAAGAAATATGCCGAAGAATTCGGCGTGATCGAAGCGGCCCCCGGTGGTTCCATCATCGGCTTTCACGAAAAAAACCCCGATGCCCCAACCATGCCCGGCGATCCGAACCGCGTCTTCGCCTCCATGGGCAACTACATCTTCAGCACCGGTCTGCTTTTGAAAGAGCTCTACGCCGACGCCGAAGACGAAAATTCTTCCCACGATTTCGGTCGCGACATCCTCCCCAAACTCGTCGGCAAGGTACCAATGTACGCCTACGACTTTCAGCGCAACCACATCCCCGGCGACCCCACCGACCAGGAACCCTACTGGCGCGACGTCGGCACCATCGACTCCTACTACGAAGCCTCCATGGACCTGCGTAGCGTCCATCCCAAGCTCAACCTCTACAACCGCAACTGGCCGCTTCGCACCGCCGGCTACGAAGATCCTCCCGCCAAGTTCACCTACGACGAAAACCAGGTCCGCGGCTCCGCTATCGATTCCATTGTTTCGGGTGGCTCTATCATCTCCGGCGGTGCTGTGCGCAATTGCGTAATCGGTCGCGGCGTCAAAGTTTATGGTGGCGCCGAGATCGACGACTCTGTCATCTTCGACAACTGCGAAATCGGCCGCGGTGCAAAAATCCGCCGGGCGATTCTCGACAAAAATGTTCGCGTCCCCGAAGGTGCCCGCATCGGTTTTGATCTCGAAGCCGACAAGAAGAACTACAGCGTTACCGAGTCTGGTCTGGTGGTTGTGGAAGGGCGCCGTTCCCGGGTGGATGTGAGCTCGATGCAGATCGCCAGAAGATACTAAGCAACAGGCCCGTCGCAACAACTACTACGCTCCCGATTACGTTGTACCAGAGAAAGCCGACCTTGCCTGTGGAGTGCGTGTAGAAAATCACGGCTTCTCCCGCAAGAACTCCGAAAAACGCAGCGCTTCCCCCCACTCTTGGAAAGAAGAAAGCCAGTAGGAACACTCCCAGCAGGCCCCCGTAAAACAGGCTGCCCAGCATGTTCACCGCCTCAACCAGACTCCCCAGACCTCGCGCCAATTGCGCGCTCGCAATCGCGTAGATCCCCCAGAACACGGTGGCCAATCGCGAGAACCACAGGTAGTGTTTATCGCTCCCATCCTTCTTCACGAATCGCTGATAAAAATCCACCATCGTCACGGTAGCAAGCGAATTGATTTCGCCGGAACTGGTCGACATCGCCGCACCGAAAATCACGGCAATCACCAGTCCTACAAAACCAATAGGCAGTTGCTGGGTAACAAAGGTAAGGAACACATAGTTGGTGTCGTTGAAACCCCTGGTCGCCTCCTGATGCACAACATCCAGGTTTTTCTGAGCTTGCAGAAACTGTGCCTGATGACTGGCATCCCGATGCGCCAACAACTCACGCGCCGCCGTCTGACGTACCCCGACCGCCGCCTCATGCTTGCGCTCAATCTCCGTGCCCGCAATGTTTTTCAGATTTTGCGCATGAAAGGTCACCGGTGGAGCTGTGAAGATATAGAACACAAACACCAGCGCTCCCGTGAGCAGAATACAAAACTGCATCGGAATTTTTGCGACGGCGTTAAACAGCAGGCTCACCCGGCTCTGCTGCAAGTCGCGTCCCGTGAGGTAGCGCTGCACCTGGCTCTGGTCGCAGCCAAAATACGCTAGCGCGAGAAAGGTGCCGCCAATCAGTCCGCTGAGCAGATTGTAGCGGTCGTGCCAATCGAAGGTCGTTGTGACGGCATTCAGCTTGCCGGCACTCGAAGCAAGCAACAGCGCGTCTCCAAATCCGATGCCCTCCGGCAATCCCTGAACGGCGATATAGGCCGCCGTAAACAAACCCACGATCATGATCAGCATCTGCTGAAAGTCAGTCCACGTTACGGCGCGAATCCCACCAAGCACCGTGTATATGATCACGACCCCACCCATCAGCATCGTCGTCATCTGGTCGGGCCAACCCAAAATTACCGTAAGCACGACGGCTGGCGCATACAGCACCATCCCAACCGCCAGTCCCCTCTGGATCAGAAAGATCAGGCTCACCAGTGCGCGCGTCTTCGCATCGAAACGCTTCTCCAGATACTCGTACGCCGTGAATACATTCGCGTTGCGGAAGCGCGGCGCAAAAAACGCACTCACCAGAATCATCGCGATTGGCAGGCCAAAATAAAACTGAATGAAGCGCATGCCATCGGCATAGGCTTGCCCGGTCGTCGAAATAAAAGTAATCGCACTCGCCTGCGTCGCCATGATCGACAACGCCACCGCATACCAGGGCAACGACCGGTCGGCAAGAAGATACCCGGCAACGGTCGAAGTCTTGCGGCTCTTCCAGAGTCCATAGAGGACAATGAAGCCAATCGTCGAGGCAAGAACGATCCAGTCTAGCGTTCTCATAAACGGAAGGATGCGGTAAAGATCGCCAAAGCTGCAATGATCACAATCAAATAGACAATCACTGCCAGATAAATCCGTTTCCAGCTTCCAAAGAAAGGCGCGCTTTCAGATTCTGGCGGCAGCATCAGTTCTTTCCCAAGCTGAGGAAATTGGCAAAGAGGCGATACGCTCCCGGTACGCCCGCCGGCAATTGCCGGAACCAGGCATAGCTCGTAAACAGGTAGTGTCCCTGGCCATACTTTGCATAAAGAGTTCCTCCCAACATTGGCTTCTCACCCGGATCTTGCGTCGAGAAAATCGGCTCATAACGTTCGTCCCACTTGTTGGCGAAGTAGAGTCCCCGCTCCTGAACCCAACCTTCAAAATCTTTGGTTGTGATCCGGTTCGGATATTGCAGTATACGGTGGTCCGGCTTGGGGAAAATCAGCGGCGCAAATTCATCCGTGACACGGTCGCGAGAGATGGTCATCGGATAGGGTCCAACCTTGTTGAGCAGGGAAGTATCCCCGCCAAAAAATCCCCCCTCCTGCACGTTGTACTGCACGATCATCGTTCCACCCTTGGCAACATACTCGTCGAAAATGTGTTGGGCATTCGCCCGCAAGTCGGCGCGAGTATTAAAGGCCCTCACCCCGGTAACGACAGCATCATACTGCGAAAGACTCCCCGTAGCCAGATCCTCTTCCGTCAGCAAAATCACTTCGCAGCCCAGTTGACGCAGCGCCTCGGGCACTTCATCTCCCGCTCCCATCACATAACCCACACGCTTGGCCAGATTTTTTCCCGTAAAGCGAACCACTCTTGCACTGGCCTGCGGAGCCGTGGTTTGCGGCGGAATGTGGGCGTATTGCAACACGTGCGTGCCTTGCGTGATTTCACGCCCATTTACGGTCGCCACTGCCGTCAGCTTGCCTGCACTATCCATTGCCGGAGGAGTCACGATAAAGCTCAGCGCCTGCTCTTCTTCAGCGGCTGCGATCTGGAAATCGACCGTAGCGGGCTCCGCCTTCCATCCTGCGGGAATATGCAATCTCAAGCTTCCTTTCAGGTTGGGGAGATTAGCCTTGAGCACCACTTCCATCTTGCGGGCTTCCATACCGGGAAACACCTGCGATTCATGCGACATCCGAACCGAAACCGGTGGCACGATCATGACCGGCCGCGTGAGTTCGCCCGCGCTTCGATTCACATAGCGATGGGTCACTCCGCGAATCAGTTCAATCTCCGTACCATCCACCAGAAAGCGGATGCTCGCTAGAACTGGAGCTGGACTCTGCGGCAGCCCCAGCAAATCCATATCGTGTACGGTAAACATGGCCTCGCTGCGGGGCTCGATCAAGAAGTAGGGCTGTGTAAGTGGAGCGTCTTCGGCAACAGCCCAATTGAGGGCTACAGCCACTGGCTTGTTCTTCTCGAGTTTGGTCACGTTCGCAATGGATTCAACGCCCTTCACCCCGCTAAACGAAGCCGATTGCAGGGTCACTTCGGAGTCATTGCGTTGAATCGCCGCAATCGTCAATTTTGCGGTTTTACCCTGAATCGCCAGATATTTCTCGGCCTGCAACTCGGTCCAGATTCCCGCCACCATCGCGATGGCCTCATCGAGATCGTTACGCTTCAAAACACTGTAGTGGTCCGTGCGCGGCGCAAGCAGGCGGCGCGCTTCCAGCAAATGCGGGAGCACTGCAGTGGGCTTGGATGCATTGAATTCACTGGCTGCCTTGGCGAGCAATTCCCCGATCTTTGCGGCACCGGGAACCCGGTTCCAGGTTGTATCGATTCCATCCCATAAATCTGTTTTCGGAGCTTCGCCCTTGATCGTCGTGAAGTAGTTCAGTTGTGGACCCTTGCGCTCTGCCGCACCCATCGCCTGGCTCTTGTGCTGGCTCCGGCTCCACCCCGCAATCTCCCCGTAGCTGTAGCCAAGGTAGGGGTCGTAGTCGCCAACTTCCATCGACACCCGCAAGGGCTGCTTTCCGGTAGGAGCCTCAGTTCCCGGCCTGCCGCCAAACGAATTCCACACGAGCCGTTTCGCCTGCCAAACCGATACGTGCTTGAGTTGTTCCGGAAATCGCTTCGCGTCCGCCGCGGCCTCAAACGCTTCATCGGCAATGATGGCCGAGGTCTGGTGATGTCCATGGCCATCCTGCGTCGTACCTGAAAAGCGGCGGATGATCACGTCCGGCTTGTACTTGCGGATCACCCAAACTACATCGCGAAGCACATTCTCGCGGCCCCACTTGTCCATTGTTTCTTTGGCGTTCTTAGAGAATCCAAAGTCGATCATGCGCGTGAAAAACTGCTCTCCGCCATCAATTCTTCTGGCTGCCAGCAATTCCTGCGTGCGGATCAGACCGATGTCCACTCCCTGCTCCGGACCAATCAGATTCTGCCCGCCCTCACCCCGGTTGAGCGACAGATAGGCCATGCGAACTTTTTTCCCTCTTGCAAGATAGGCAACCACACCCGTGTTCTCGTCGTCGGGATGCGCGGCGATCATCAGCGCGCTTCCTACAACATTCAGCTTGTCGAGCGACTGTTTGGTCTCGGCGGCCCCACTAAAGGATCGCTGGGCCAATACCGAAAGCCCCATAGCAAAAAAAAGAACGGCGGAACGCATACAGAACAGTGTATCGTCCCGCCGCAGGAATGCCCAGCACCCGCGCCAGTTCAGCTCATAGCTCTACGCAAGCTCCTTTACTTCTCAGCCGAAAGCTTTTGGCCCTTCAGTCGTGCCGCGTCTCTCACCCACTGTTCAAGAATTTTGTAGGCCTGATCGTTCGGATTAAAACGCCGCCCGCCCTGATGGCCGTCTTCCTTGCCGCTCTGCACATTGAGCGGTTTGCGCAACAGCTTCGATTGCTCCACGGCAGCCTCGTTCACGCGCTCCAGCAGCGTCTTGTAGGTATGCACCAGCCCCTGCATCTTCACATAACCAAGATCGTCGGCCGCTGCCAGCTCCATCGACGGCACTCTGCCCGCTACCCCGTGGCAGCCCAGACAGGACATCTGGTCTTCCCGGTTCGGCTTCGTCAATTCCGGAGCGACCCAGTCGCGGAAGTACTCCCAGTTCTTCCTCCATCCAGGGCTCAATTGCGCGATGTCGTTTGGCTCCTTTTCAAAATACTGCGGCGTTGCCTTGGCGAGCACAGGCTCAATCCGCGGGTGCTTGCGCACGATCGGATCCGCCGCCAGAGCTAGCGCCGCCCTTTTGGTGCGCACATCTCCCTTGGCTTCCAGCGCCTTCAGAAACAGATCGATAGATCGCTCGCGCAAGCCCGCCAACTCCTTCGGCAACTGCGTCACCGCACCTACCTCGGGCACCTCCTGCCCAAAACGCAGCATCCACTTTACCGCCGGAACCCACAGCCGCTCCTGCATCGGAGTCTCAAACGACTTCGGATAATAAGCGAGCAGCATCGGAGTTTGCAGGTCCTGATTATTGTGGATGATGCTCGCAATCTGCTGCGATACATACCAGTCCAACGGATCCTTATCCATCTGCTGCAACTGCCGCGTGTTCTCCTCGAGCTTGCCCCGCTCCGGAGCCCAACTTGGCAACAGGATCTTGTAGAAGATCCGCTGCTGCTCTTCCGACTTCGGCAAATTCCAGCGCGCCCGCTGAAACAGTTTCACGATCGGGCTCACCAACTCCGCCCGCCGTTCCATCTCGTTCGAGCCGCGATAGAACTGCTCCATCATCGGCTCGAGAAACTCCTGCGACCCCGGTAAACTGATCAGCCTCGGGTCGGCGATCGATGTCGATGCAATCGTCCGCAAATCATCCGGTCCATTCGAGGCATACTCCAACAGCTTCTTCTGGAGCGGATCGTGAATGATGTTCGCCGCAGCCTCGATGGCCAGCTTCACGCGCATCGGATTCTTCTGCTTCTCGCTTCGCTCCCAAAACGCAAGCACTGCCTTGCCCATCATCGCCGCTGAATTGTCTGTGCTGTAACCCATCTGCCCTGGCCCGCCATCTCCACCGGCCTGGCTGTAATAAGTAGCCGCGATCGCCGTCAGCCGGTCGATCAACACTTCCGGCACCTTCTGATCGAGGCGCTTCGACAAGCTCTCGAATAGCTGCGACAGCTCTGGATATTGATGCTCCCTGCTCGGGTTCGCCCGCTGCCCGTTGACGATGAACAGCGCCTCCAACTGATAGCGCATCGCATTCTCGGTCAACACACTTGGCTCCTCGCGCTCCAGTGCCCGCATGACTGCGGCATTGATTCCCTTGCGCACCGGCGGATTGTAGATCCACCAGTTCCAGGCCGCGCGAGTTGCCCATGCCCGCACTGCCGGCGAGGCATCGTCGTTCATCATGCGGTCCAGGTTCTTCGTCAATCGATCAAAACCAACACTCGATCGGCTCATCACCGCATCGGCACGCATCACCAGCGCTCCTGCAATGGATTCCCGGGTCAGATCGTCGCCCTGCGATGCCTGGGCAAAGACGAAGTCCCAGCCCTTGTCGTCGAGCAATGACTGCCGCAATCCCCACCGCGCCGCCTCGCGAACCATCTTCGAAGCGTCGCCCGCCCCGGCCAACTGCGCGGTGATTCCACGGTCGTCGCGCAGCGCGCCCAGCGCAATCTGCGCAAAGTATCGCACCGCAGCCACCGGATGCTTGGCTCCCGGCAAAACGAGATCGAAGAATTGCCGGTCTTCCGCCCTCATACCCAACTGCGCCATCGCCCGAAACCGCGCAATCGTATCGACGACACTCTCGCCTGTCCTCGCCTCAAAATCGCGCCGTTGCGGCTCGACAGGCTTCATCGGATACAGCCGCGACAGCGCGTGCTCCACATAAGCAGTTGTCACAAAACCCGTCAGCGCACTCTTGTTCCAGCGTCCATAAGGGTCTTGAGCCTTGAGCAGCCAGTCCACGCCCTTACGCACCGCCTCATCCCGATCGTCGATTCCCAGCGCGCCAAATGCCGTCAAAGCAAGCGCAGTGGGCGCGGGGTCGCAATCGCCTTTTGCATCAAAGCCCCAACAGCCTTCTGGCTTCTGCGACTTTCGCAGACTCCACTCGTCTTCATGAAGTTGGTCGAGGATCTTCGCTTCGAGCTTATGCCCGGCCATGGGAAAGATCTTCCGGAAAAACTCCACGCGGTTTGCGGGATCGTCGGTGTACTTTGCCTTCAGCGCCAGCAGCTTTTCGGCCTTCTCTTCCAGCGCCTCAAAGTACTTGGGATTCTTGGTGTCCCGCCATGCCCGTTCCAGTATCGTACCGGCAAAACGATACACCACCGCTTGCCCATAATTCGATCCCGGCCCTGCCGCGTTAATGCCGCTCGGGTCGGCAGACTGCAGCATGAAATTAGCAGTCCGCACCTGCTGCGTCGAATGCAGGCGCTTCGGACCGGTCAACATTTCCGCCATCACCACATTGAAACCCGCCGCTCTCGTACCCGCCGGGCCATCCCCCAAATCCAGCGGCGAAAGACTCGTGTTGTTCGCCGCCTCCACCAGCACATTCGTTGGCCGCAGACACTCATACATAATGTTGATCAGTTGCCGCAGGTTGTGCGTCGTCTCCATCGGATAGCCGTTCAACACCGGCAGAGCCGGACCCCAGATGCTCGACTGCGTATGGCAACTCATGCACGCCGTCCCAAGCAGAGACCCCGTATCCCGTATGCGCCGGTCTACGGAAGCGCCACGCGGGCGATTCATCAACCAGGCGTGAACTTGAGTCATATGGTCGTACATCGCCTGCTTCACAGCCTTGCGTGGATCAGTGTGCGGCCCCAGATCCCGCACTCGCAACTCCACTTCATAACCAGGAGAATTCGATTCCACCGCCAGAAAGTAAACCCCGCCCGGAACGAACTTCCGAGTGATCGCCGTGCGGTGTTCTTCGAGTTGCTGATGCACACGCTCATTCGCGTTCTGCCCATCTTTGAACTCCTTGCCATCCGCGCTATACACTCTCAATCGAGCCACGACAAAGGGGTCGGGCAACAGCAGACTGGCGGTAAAAAGTTTCGGCTCCCTGCCCTTGAATTCCAGCCGGAAATAATCGTCGCCTTTGCCCTTGGTCGCCTCGCCGTTATCGAAATACTCAATGTCGTCGGCTGATCCGGCGATGTGTAAATTCTCATCTCCAGCCCGCTCCCCAAGCGATATCGTTTGCGCTTCCGCGATCGAATCATTGGGCTCCACTTCCAGCGTCATCCCGCGCGTCCCGCGCCCTGGAATCACCGGCTTCACTTCCGCACGCCAGGGCACGACCAGACCCTTCGGCCAAGGCGTTAGTTTGGGAAAAGGCTTCAGCATCGCGATGCTGCCAGTCTCCCGCCAGCGCGGCAGATTGAAAATCGCATCGCCCTGTTCCACCGCCTTCGCAGTCAGCTTGTAGATTCCCGCTTTCGGTGCCCGAAAGTAGACGAAGAAATCCGGGTCGAGCGCATGCAAGACCTTTCGCATTCCGGCCCACTCCAACTCAATCCGCGCATTCGGAGGCAATTTCGAAGCACTCGGCCACCCCGCCGATACCTCTACTACTTCGCCTTCACGCAAGCTCACAGACTTCTCAAATTGACCGGAAAATGTGTCTTGCGCCGGCGCGGCGGCGCTAAAGATCATGGCGAAAGCGAACAAAAGATACCGCATAATGGAGTTGACCAACATCTTTTCATATACCAGCCATGCTTTGGGAAGTCATACTTTTGATTCTTTCGGTGACAGCTCTTTGCTGCTACTCGGTCGGTCAGGAACTGTTGCTCCGCTATAGGGATCTAAAGCGCGCCGAAGCCATGGGAAAAGAACTCCTCCACCTTCCCGGCAAGACGGCTTGGGAAGTCGAAAAGCGCTTCGGCCCGCCAACCGAGATTGTCGAAGGCACCAGCGGCCGCTACCTCTACATTTGGAAAGCACTTTCCCTGCCCCACATCCCCAAGGGCGGCGGCCTGCTCGTGATGACGCTTACTGTCAGTCCCGACGGCACCGTATCCGAAACCCACTGGCAACAGCGCGGCCGCAACTAGCCCGCCACAATATCCTTCACAACATTCCCCGCCACATCCGTCAGCCGGTAGTCCCGCCCGCTATGCCGATAGGTCAGTCGCGTATGATCGAGCCCCATCTGATTCAAAACCGTCGCGTGCAGATCGTGGATGTGTACCTTCTTTTCCACGGCGGCAAATCCAAAATCATCAGTCGCCCCATACACGGTG
>JBKJSR010000457.1:0-4621 GCA_046594355.1 Bryobacter sp. | reverse complement strand
CATGCGGGCACAGAGCGCACTGAATAAAAGGCAGACTGTTTGAAGCAACCACTAGAGACTTCGCCCAAGTGTAAGATCCCAGTATCCTAAACCCCTTGCTGAATCGCCGCGTCACACTCGTCTGCAGCGAGTTATACCGGGAGTCCGTCGATGTCTCCAGCCACACCAGCCCCGTAGGGCTGAATCCGGTGTAGGGTACCCGTAGCGCTGCGTTCGCCGCTGTATTCGCCGTAATGCCGTTGATCGGTCGCTCCGCGCTCGCGAGGATCGGTTGGTTGATCAGCCGTTGCGTTGCCCGCCGCGTTCCCTTCGTTCCCTGATAACCCACTTCCACCAGAGTGCTCGCTGTTACCTGATACTGCAGGTTCAATCCCCACTGCTGCAAATAGGGCGTCCGCAGCGTCGGGTCCACTGCATTCAAACCGATCGCCGGCCTGTCGTTCGTGTACGGCGGCGCATGAAGCCTGGGCACAATCGGAAATTCCGACCGTTGTGGCAGCCGTGGATAAGGATCCTGAAGCGAAGCCGAAATCCCCGACGACCCCTGCAAGTCCGTCCTGACATAACCCGGCAGCGACAGCGCCTCCAGCAATCCCAGTTGGTTCGAAAGCCGATCGTAATAGATTCCATATCCGGCCCGCGCTACCAGGTTTTTGTGTACCCGGTAAGCCATTCCAAGGCGCGGCGCAAAGTTTTGATTCGGCTCATTGTCGATCAGCGTCGGCGACACCTTTGGCAATCCGGGAACGGGCCGCAGCGCATTCGACATCTGCACAAAACCGGCGCTAGTCGAGCCACCAGCCAGCGGTGCCTGCGATAGCCGTGTATCAAAGCTGCCGTTCCGGCCCGCTTTGTCTACAGCGAGCCCAAGATACTCCCACCTCAATCCCGCGTTGATAGTCAGCCGCGAGCCGATCTTCCAGTCGTCCTGTACAAACAAGGCCAAGTCTGTCATCCGGTCCGCGCGTTCGGCGACACCACTGGCAACGCTCGATGCATTGATGTTACTGAAGCCAGTGCCATTGCCGCCGTCGCCAAGCGGAGATCCCGGCAACCCGGTTAGAAAATCGCCGAAACTCTGAAGTGTCAGCGACCCGCGCATCCGGTTATTCGAGTAGTAATTGTCCTGATAGCGCCGCGCCTCAAAACCGCCTCGCAACTGGTGCTTGCCCTTGGTCCAGGCCAAAGTATCCACCCAGTGAAAAGTATTCTGCGCCACGCCCTGATCGGCATTTACGCTATACCCGATGCTGAACGCCCCGGTCACTGTAATCTGTGGAATGTCCCCGAAGTCGGCCGAGTTAAAGCGCTTCATCCCGATCCCGCTCAATGGAATCTGCGTCTCCTGCTGCACTACTCCTACGAGCCGCGAGAATCCCATGCGCGCCTCGTTGACAAGCTGCGGCGTAAACACATGCGTGTCCGTCAAACTCAGAATCCGGCTCTTGAAGTCCTGCGTGGTTCCAAATCCTGGCAGCGTCGCCGCTGGCAAGGGTTGAAAGGCGGGCTGTGCCGAAATCGTAGACTTGAACGACAGCCGGTTCAGGCTCGAAACCTGATGATCGGCATTCGAAATGTACTGGTTTTCCTCGTACCGGGCCGGGATCGATACGGTGTAGTTGACCCCCGCCCCATCGCTCTGCGGCGTTGGAATCACATACTCGCCGTTCCCCAGCTTGTAGTTCAGCAAGGCCAGCGCCACGGGGTTGATGTTCGATCCGTCCGCCAGGATTACCGGCCCGCCACGCGTTCCGCGCACACCCGCAAATCCCCGCCCCAGCGCCGCCCGCGACCGGTCCGCCGTCAGCTTCGGCAACGTCAGCGAACTCGACCCCGACAGGCCGTTCCGCTGCTGAGTCCCCTGGTAGGAAAAAAAGAAAAAAGTCCGGTTCTTGATTACTGGTCCGCCCAGATTGCCCCCAAACTGGTTCTGCTTTAATACCGGTCTCGCCTGCCCGGTGCTGTTAAAGAAAAAGCTGTTCGCGTTCAGTTCGTTGTTGCGAAAAAACTCAAACACCGTGCCATGAAATTCAGGTCCGCCCGACTTCGTCACCAGCACCACGGCCGCCCCTCCGCTTCGTCCGGATGCCGCATCGTACAATCCCGTTTGCACCTTGAATTCCTGAATTGCTTCCGGCGAAGGAGCCACCAGCCCATTCGACCCAAACGCATTCTCATTCGCCGTGTTGCTATGCACGTTCACCGCATCCACCCCATCGATATAGATCGAGTTCGAGCCCAGCCGCGCACCACCCGATGAGATGTTCTGCGTTCCACGCCCCAACGCTCCCGCGTCGTTCAACGCTCCTGATGTGCCCGGCGACAACGCCAGCAATTGCGTAAAATTTCTCGACGACAAAGGCAGTTCCTTCACCGTGCTCCCCTCGACGACGCGCCCCAACGCTGCATTTTCCGTTTGCAACAAGGGAGCGATCGAGCTGACTTCAATCCTCTCCGCCGAGCTCGACACCTTTAACGCCACCTCCACCGCCACTACTTCCGCCAGGTTCAGCGTCACCTTTACCGTTGTGGTCGCAAAGCCCGCGCGCGACACCGCGATCGCATATTGTCCCGGTGGCAAAAACGGTAGCGCATAGACACCTCGTTCACTACTCGCTGTTTCGCGTCTTTCCCCGCTTGTCAGGCTTCGCACCTGAACCTTCGCTCCCGCAACCAGCGCACCCGATTCATCCCGCACCGTTCCGTTAATCGTGCCGCTGGTCTGCGCCAGGCCAAGCAGCGCCCCTAACAACAACGTTCCCATTAACAAATTCATGCTCTTCATCGCGTCAAATCCTATTAAAAAATACATCCAACTCCAGGCTCTAATCGCTCGACAGCTCAACAGGGATCGCAATTCTTCCGCAGGCACAATCATAGCCGCCAGAACTCTACGCGCACCCGCTCCCACTCGGCTAAGCTAGTCCCATGCGGAGAATCGTTATCGGCGCGCTCTTCCTCGCAGCCCTCACCGGGCTGTACGCGCAGATGCGCTCACGCTCATCCGGTCCCCGCAAATGGGCCATGTACGAGTACGAAATGCAGGATCCCGTAGACGACCCCGCCGACGCGAGCGTGCCAGGCGAATTTATCTTCGGCCGCCTCCGTTACCGTTCCAATCGCGATGGCCGTGGTGGCTACGCCCGTTGGGGCATCGACGCCAACAAGTCCGACCGCCTCTTCCTTGACACACTGCGCCGGCTCACTCGTGTGCACACCCAGTCCATTGAGAACATCATCGACATTGAAAGCGACGAGATCTACGATTCGCCCTTCCTCTTCGCCGTCGCTGCCAGCGACTGGCGCCTCAGCCCGTCCCACGCCCAGCGTCTCCGCAATTTCTTCGACCGCGGTGGCTTTATGATGGTCGACGACTTCCACGGTGAGCGCGAGTGGGCTACCTTCATGGCCGGCATCTACCAGATCTACCCCGACGCAAAAGTTGTCGAACTCGGCGACAAAGAACCCATCTTCCACGTCCTCTACCACCTCAATGAGCGCATCAATGTTCCTGGCCAAAACGTAGTTCACGGCCCCGGTTACGAGAAAGATGGCGTTACGCCGCACTGGCGCGGAGTGATGGATTCGCAAGGCCGCGTCGTGGTTGCGGTCTGCTTCAATCAGGACGTCGGCGACGGCTGGGAATTCGCCGACGACCCCGACTACCCCGAAAAGTTTTCCTCCATGGCCCTCCGCCTCGGCGTCAACTACGCCATTTACTCGCTGACGCACTAACCGCTCGATGCCCGCCAGACTCCTCCTCACCTTCACCCTTGCGATCCTCACCCTCTTCGGCCTCGCCACGCGAGCCACCGGACTCGGCCGCAGCCTCTGGACCGACGAAGTCTGGGTCGCCAACTCCGTTGTCTCAAACTCACTTCAGCAACTCTTCTATCCCGAGTCCTGGCTCCAGACCACCGCCCCGCTCTTCCTGCTGCTCGTTCGCGCCACCAGTCTACTCTTCGGCCCCGGCGAAGTTGCCCTGCGCCTCATCCCTTCCCTCATGGGCATCCTCGCCGCCATTAGCTTCCTCCTGCTCGCCCATCGCCTGCTCCATCGCGGCCCCGCACTCCTCGCCTCTACCCTCTTCCTCTTCACCCCTTTGGCCATCGTATTCAGCCGCCTGCTCAAGCAATACAGCGCCGAACTCGCCGCCGCCGTCTTCATACTGCTCGCCACGCAAATCTACCTGAACTCCCGCTCCCACAAAGCCTTCTTCGTCCTCCTCGGCCTAACCCTCACCGGCCTAACCCTCGGCTACGGACTCGCCTTCATGCTCCCCGCCATTCTGCTCGCCCTCATCCTCCCACTGCTCGGTGCCCAGGCTTCCATCGAAGTCAAACGGCGGGCACTCCTCCACACCACGCTTCTCGCACTTTTCTCCGCCGCAACGCTCCTCGCCGAATACTATTACTTCGTTCTGCCAAACTCCTCCGAATCCCTATCACTTTTCTGGCAACTGGACTCGAGCACCGAATCATTCCCCAGATTCTTCCTCAACCGCTTCTATGAGCTTTTCCAGCGCTCGTTACCCTTCCTCCCACCCAAGCTCGCAGTTACTAATCCAAAACATCTGCTGATCCTTGCCGCCCTCGCCATCCTGCTCGGCTCTGGCCTCGCC
>JBKJSR010000381.1:0-17375 GCA_046594355.1 Bryobacter sp. | reverse complement strand
TGCCGACGGCCTCTCCCTCTGGCTCATCGTCGCGGCAGCCCTGCTCAGCCTGATTGCCATCCTCTCGGCAGTAAAACGCAGCGGCGATTTTTTCGCCTGGCTCCTCCTGCTCGAGAGCGCCATCATCGGCGTCTTCTGCGCTCAAGACCTCTTCCTCTTCTTCGTCTTCTTCGAATTGACCCTCGTGCCCACGCTCTTCCTCATGGGCCAGTACGGCAAGGATTCCGGTCGCTCCACCTCCACCGCTGCAACCGTCAAATTCTTCATTTACACCTTCGCCGGCTCGGTCCTCATGCTCGCCGCGATCGTCTATCTTTTCCTCAAGGCCGGCACCTTCGATTACCAGAACATCCTGTTGCAAATGGCCGCCGGCTCCTTCCGTCTCTCACCGGCGGAACAACTCCCCCTCTTCCTCGCTTTCTTCCTCGCTTTCGCCGTGAAGACGCCCCTCTTCCCCTTCCATTCCTGGCAGGCCGACGCCTACGCGACAGCCCCCTCCCCGCTTGGCATCGTCATGGCCGGCCTCATGGGTAAGCTCGGTTGCTACGGTTTGTTGCGCTTCTGTCTCCCGCTCTTCCCCAATGCCGCCCGCGACTGCGCCTACTGGATCAACGCCCTTGCCATCCTCGCCATCCTCTACGGTGCGCTCGTCGCCATCGTCCAACCCAACATCAAGCGCCTGCTCGCCTTCAGCTCCCTCAGCCACCTGGGCTTCATTGTCCTCGGCATCTTCTCTTTCCACATCAATGGCCTCGACGGCGCGGCCTACCAACTGGTCTGCCACGCCATCACCACCGGCGCGCTCTTCCTTCTCGCCGGCTACCTCGAAGACCGCAAGGGCTCTACCGACATCGCCGACTTCGGCGGACTCGCCTCGCGCACTCCCTGGCTCGCCACTACTTTTCTGATCGCCGTCCTCGCTGCATCCGGCCTGCCCTCGCTCAACAATTTCGTGGGCGAATTCCTCATCCTGCAGGGTGCCGCCTTCGCCGGCTTCCCCTATGCCGCCGCCGCCGCCATCGGAGTGATTCTTTCTGCCGTCTACCTGCTCTGGATGTACCAGCGCACCTTCCTCGGCCCCACCCAGCCCGGCGACACAACCCCAGACTTGTCCAACACGGAAGCGCTCGCCATCGCCCCCCTCGTCATCCTCATGTTCTGGATGGGCATCGGCTCCGGCAACTTCCTCCCGCTCCAGAATGCGGTCAACATCAAGATCCTCCAGCAAAGCAAAATGAACGTCGAATTCCGGGTAGCAGCCCCCCCACCAATTGCGGCAGTGCAACCGGAGGCCGTCAGTGGAAACTAACTTTCTACCGGAGGGCCACGAGCTCCTCCGCTTCCTTCCCGAGATGCTCCTCGCCCTCTTCGCGACGGTCATCATGCTCTGGGAATCACGCTACGACGAACACGGCGAGCGCCCCGGCATGCCCGCCTTCACGCTCCTCGCCCTTGCCCTCGCCGCCGTAGCAAGTGCCGTCGCGGGCGCAGACCCCGGTCTCGCCTTCCGCAACATGCTGGTTGTCGATTCCTTTGCCACCTTCTTCCGGCTCCTCGTTCTCGCCATCGGCGCACTCACGGTTCTCACCGCCAGCCCCTTCCTGCGCGAACGCAAAGCCGAGGGCGGGGAATTCTACTCCCTCCTTCTCTTCTCCCTTCTCGGCCAGTCCCTGATGGCCGCTTCGAACGAGCTGATGATGGTCTTCATCGGCATCGAGATATCCTCGATTGCTTCCTACATCCTCGCCGGCTATCTCCGCGACGACCGCCGCTCGAACGAAGCCGCTCTCAAGTACTTCCTGCTCGGCAGCTTCGCCACCGGCTTCCTCCTCTACGGCATTTCCTGGACCTACGGCATTACCGGCTCCACCAATCTCAACGAGATCGCCGCCGTCCTCGGCAACCCCGACATTGCCCCAGACCCGGTCCTTACCGGCGCGGCGGCCGCGCTGATCCTCGCCGGCCTCTGCTTCAAGATCTCGGCCTTCCCCTTCCAGAGTTGGGCCCCCGATGTCTACCAGGGCGCACCCACCCCCGTTGGTGCCTTCCTCAGTGCCGCTCCCAAGGCTGCGGCCTTTGCAACGCTCCTCCGCGTCTTCTTCACTGCCTTTGAGCCGATGGCCGACCGCTGGCTTCCGCTCCTCACGCTCGTAGCGCTGCTCACGATGATCATCGGCAACTTCGCCGCCCTCTGGCAGACCAACGTCAAACGCATGCTTGGCTATTCCTCGATCGCCAACGCCGGTTATGTCCTCGTCGCCGTCGCCGCCCACTCTTCGCTCGGCATCAGCGCTGTTCTCTTCTATCTCGCCGCCTACTCGGTCATGAACTTTGGCGCTTTCGCGGTTCTCTCCCTGCGCGAAGAAACCGAACTCAGCGACTTCGACGGCCTTGCCGCACGCCAGCCGATGACCGCCGCGCTCATGTCGGTCTTCATTGCATCCTTAATCGGACTTCCCCTCACTTCAGGCTTCTTCGGCAAGTTTTACATCTTCAAGTCTGCGATCGACGCCGAGCTTTACTGGCTCGCCGCCCTTGGTCTTCTCACCAGCGCCGTCGCCGCCTTCTACTACCTGCGCGTCATCGTCGCGATGTACATGAAGCCTGCCCCTGAAAACGCGCCGGACCTTGCGATCCCCGCCCCCGGCCTCCAGGCGGTACTCTTTCTGTCCGCCGCCGCAACCCTTGGCTTCGGAATCTTCCCCGGTTGGCTCCTCGACTGGGCCACCCGCTCCAGTGGTCTCCTCCGCTAAATCCGACCCTCAAAGGCCCCCGAATCCACGTCCCCCGCAAATCAGGGCGCTGACTTTCCCTTCCACCGACCCAAGCGAATCCTGATAAATTAGGAGCATGCGATTTGCGATATTGCTCAGTCTCGCCGGCAGCCTCATGTTTGCAGCCGGTCCCAACGATAAACCAGCCAAGCCCGAAAAAGGCTTCACTGCTCTCTTCAACGGCAAAGATTTAACCGGCTGGACCAAGGCCAAGGAAAACGAAGATGCCTTCTCGGTCAAGGACGGCGTCATTGTCGCCAACGGCAAGCGTTGCCACCTTTACTACACCGGCCCCTTCAAGGGCAAAGAAGCCAGCTTCAAGAACTTCGAACTCCGCGTCGACGTCATGACCAAGCCGGTCTCCAATGGCGGCATCTACTTCCACACCAAGTATCAGGAAACGAGCTGGCCCGAAAAGGGTTTCGAAGTCCAGGTCAACAACACGCACGGCGACTGGAAGAAGACCGCCGGTCTCTACAACGTCCAGGACAACAAAGAAGCCTTCCAGGACAATGTCTGGTTCACCGAAACGATCATTGTCGAAGGCAACAAAGTCACGACTTTTGTCGATGGTAAAAAGGTCACCGATTGGACTCAGCCCGCCGACTGGGCAGGCCCCAAGGGCAACCCCGGCCGCAAGCTCGACATTGGCACCTTCGCCCTCCAGGCCCACGACCCCGGCTCCACAACGATGTACAGGAACATCCGCGTCAAGCCCCTCAAATAGTCCCCTCCACCAACTCAAAACAAAAACGGCAGCCACCCCGGCTGCCGTTTTTGTTTGCTCAAAACCTCTTCGCGCTTCTTGTCACTTAACCCTTTTGCCTTCTGAGTTCCAGCCAATCCCCCCCTACCCCAAAACATCAACCGTCTTCGCCGCCATCTCATTCGCCGTCTCCACCAGCTTCAAATTCACCCCCGCCTCCAGCTTCGTTTCCATCAGCGCTACCATCGCCGCGCTCAAATCCACAACATCCCCGCCCCCCACACTCGCCTCACCCACACTCGCAGACAGCCGCCTAGCCACAGCCGCCAGTTTCTCCTGCGCCTTCTCCAATCCCGCTAAGCCAATCGATTGCACTTCCATATGCTCCGTATCGGAGAGCACTTGAATCTCTTTAGAAAAATCTGCTCAAATCCGCAAAATTTTCAACAATGTGCAATTTCCCCGGCCCCACCTCCCTCAATTCCACATTTTCCAGCGACCAGGTCCGCTTATGCGGCACGAAAATCGCATGCAACCCCGCCTCCAGCGCCGGATTGATATCGCTCTTCGGCGAATTCCCGATCATCCAGGTAATCTCCGGCTGCAATTGAAATCGGCTCACCAACTCCCGGTACGCCGCCGCATCCTTCTCCTTCACAATCTCAAACTCCCGAAAAAAACGCCCCACTGGGCTACGGTCGATCTTCAGCCGCTGCTCCTCCGGATGCCCCTTCGTAAACAGAATCAGGTCGTGGTTCCGCTCAAGCAGATAAGTCAGTGTCTCCTCCACCCTCTCCATCATCTCGATCGGCTGCTGCAAAATCTGGTCCGCAAACCCAATGATCTTCTCCACATCCCCCGGCGCAATCGCGCGCTCTACCAGATGCCGATAACATTGCACCATATTCCGCGCAAAGTTCTTCGCCCCGTACCCGTGTACCTGGATGTTGGCAATCTCGATCTCGTCGAATATCGCCCGCGTTTCCTCCGGCCCCATCCGAGAATGCGAAAGAAACAAAAAAAACTCATCCCAGGCCTGCTCAAAGTAAATGTTGTTTTCCCACAACGTATCGTCGGCGTCGATGATCAGCGTCTGTGGATCGTCCCTCCGCATCAGCTCTCCATCACCTCGCCCGCATGCTTCGCGTACCCATTCAGTGGTGCCACCCGCCTTACATGCCGCGTCAACTTTTCCCGCTCCAGATAACCCGGCAGATACCCGGCCAGCGACTCCATTCGTTCCCGCTCGCTCTTCATCGCCAGCAGATGCTGCCGGAACTCCACATCCGGCACCGCCTGCCCCACCAGAAAACTCAAGTCCGGCCGCGTATCCGCCGGCATCTCCTGCACCATCCCGCCATGCTCCATCACCATCAATTTCACCCACGCACTCAACACCCGCTGCCTCACCAAATCGCTCGCCTGCTCGCCGTCTTCATCTCCAAACACAGCCACCGAAGCCCGCAGATAATTCTTCTCTTCGTCGATCAGAATAATTTCAAAACGCCGCCGCCCCCGCACCAGAACATCCATCCGCCCATCTGGATAGCGCTTCAACACCTGATCGATCACCGCCGTACAGCCGATACTTGCCATACCCTTCTCACTCGCCAGCACCACGCCAAACTCCGCCTCGTCCCGCATCACATCGCCAATCATCTCCTTGTACCGCTCCTCAAAAATATGAAGCGGCAACTGTGCATCGGGGAATAACACCACCCCCAGCGGAAAAAGGGGAAGTTGATCTTGAGCCATAAGTACTATTATTGATCCTTGTGCGCATCTCTGGCTCTAAAACTCTTCTCACCGGTGCTTCCACCGGCATCGGCGCTTCGCTCGCCCGCCTCCTCCATGCCCAAGGAGCCAAGCTCGTACTCGTCTCACGCAATACCCATACTTACGATCTCCCCGGCGCACTCTGGATCTCCGCCGACCTCACACAGGCCGATCAACGCAACGCCGCCTTCACCCAAGCCGTCGCACATTTAGGAGGCATCGATATCCTCATCAACAACGCCGGCGTCGGCGCTTACGCTCCCACTGTTAGTATCGGCGAAGCAACCTGGAACCACCTCTACGAGCTCAACCTCAACGCGCCCATCCATCTCACCCGCCTCGCACTGCCCGCAATGCTCGCCCAGCGCAAGGGTTCCATCGTGAATATCTCCTCCATCGCCGGCCTCGTCCCCCTCCCCTGGTTCACACTCTATTCGACGACCAAAGCCGCCCTCCTCAGCTTCACTCACGGCCTCGGCATGGAACTCGACCAGACCGGCGTCACCACCACCGCCGTCTGTCCCGGCTACGTCATGACTCCCTTCCAGGCCAACGTCATCACCGGCAAGCCCCCCCAACTCCTCCAGCGCACCAAACGCTTCGCAATCTCACCGGAGATTTGCGCCGCCGCCATCCTCCAGGGCATCGAGAAAAACAAGCGCACTGTAATCACACCCTTCAGCGGCCACTTCCTCAACGCCCTATATTTCTTCTTCCCTAAGCTGATCGACAGGCAGTTTGCTCGATACAATCGCAGTTTAGAGAAAGCGTAGAATTGATCCTCAAGCTAAAGCGATCCCCGGGAATCTATCTCGTCGGCTTCATGGGCTGCGGCAAATCCACCGTCGGCGCAAAGCTCGCCGACGAGATCGGCTGGCGCTTCCTCGACCTCGATCATTTCATTGAAGACCAGCAACAAAAATCCATCGCCAGCATCTTCGAAGCCCAGGGCGAACCCGCCTTCCGCCAAATTGAAGCAGACGCCCTCCAGTCTGTGATTCAGGAAACTTACCGTGGACGCGCCACCGTCGCTTCCCTCGGCGGCGGAGCTTTCCCCTGGCCCGGCAATCGCGAACGCCTCGAGGACGCAGGCGTCACCATCT
Organism: Bryobacter sp.; assembly: GCA_046594355.1. Lineage (GTDB taxonomy): Bacteria > Acidobacteriota > Terriglobia > Bryobacterales > Bryobacteraceae > Bryobacter. The sequence goes on along the minus strand of JBKJSR010000381.1, from coordinate 11,016 downwards.
GGCTCGACGTCCCCTTTGCCCGCATCGAAAAACGCATCTCCAACCAGGACCATCGCCCCCTTGCCCGCGACCCCAAAAAATTCCGCGAACTCTTCGACAAACGCCGCTCCTTCTATTCCCAGGCCGACTACACAATTCCCTTCAACACAGATTATGCCCAAGACGCCGTCCAAGCCATCCTCGCGCTCGGTCTCCTCGACTGAGTCCCAACTCCGCCGCGAGGCCATCGCCATCTTCCGCGCCGCCCTCGCGGCGGCAGACCCATATCGCGCCACCCTCGCCCATCTCAAGCCGCTTCCCAAAACCACAAAGAATCTCTACGTCATCGGTGCTGGCAAAGCCGCTTCCAGCATGGCCCGCGCCGTCGAGAAGTTCTACGGCAAGCAAATTCACTCCGGCATCATCGCTACCAAATACGGACACGCCCAGCCCCTCAGGCACATAAAATGCCTCGAAGCGTCTCACCCCGTCCCCGACGAAGCCGGTGTCGATGCCGCACGCCAGATCGCCCAGCTCTGTCTCAACGCAGGTAAGGACGATGTCATCCTGTGTCTGATCTCCGGCGGTGCATCTGCGCTCCTCCCCTTTCCCAGCCAACCCATCACGCTAGAAGAGAAGCAACTCACCACCAGACTACTTCTCTCCTGTGGCGCAACCATCCACGAACTCAACTGTGTCCGCAAACACCTCAGCGCCCTTAAGGGTGGCCAGCTTGCCCACCTCGCCTATCCCGCCATGATCGAAACGCTCATCCTCTCGGACGTCATCGGCGATCCGCTCGACGTCATCGGCTCCGGCCCCACCGTTCCCGACACCACCACCTTCGCCGACGCTTGGGAGATCCTCTTCAAACACCAGCTCACTGCAAAACTTCCGGCCAGCGTCCGCCACCACCTCGAACAAGGCGTCAATCACTCCATTCCAGAAACCCCCAAGCCCGGCGATCGTATATTTGCAAAGGTCAAAAACCAGCTCATCGGCTCCAACCGTCTCTCTCTCTACGCGGCCCAAGCCAAGGCCAAAGAGCTTGGTTATAAGCCCATCCTCCTCTCCACATCGCTTGACGGAGAAGCGAGGGAAGCCGCCAAAACCTTTGCCGCCATTGCGAGAGAAATCCATGCTTCCGGCCATCCCGCCAAAGCCCCTGTCGCGCTCCTCGCCGGCGGAGAAACCACGGTAAATCTGTCTTCCCTAAACGGTCTGGGCGGCCGCAATCAGGAGATGGCGCTAGCTGCCGCCATCGGCATCGAATCTCTCCCTGGAACGCTCTTCTTCGCCGCAGGCACGGACGGTACGGATGGCCCAACCGATGCCGCCGGCGCATTCGCAACCGGCACCACAATCACTCGTGCAACTAAGATCGACTTCGATGCTCACGAATTCCTCGCCCGCAACGACTCTTATCATTTCTTCAAACCCCTCAACGACCTCCTCATCACCGGTCCCACCGGCACCAATGTCATGGATCTTTACTTGCTACTCATCCGCTGATCCAACCGCCGCCAGCCCACATCTCACCCTTCCCTCAACCGTCCTCCTTCGCTGAACCGCTTGCAACGTGGCAACAAATTTGTTGCCTTACTCCAGGAATGATCGACATCGACGGCCAAGGTGAAAAACGCTTCTCCGAGTGGTTTGACGGGCTCGATTCGGCATCTGCCGCCAAGGCCGCTATCGCATTGGCGAAGGCGTTGGGTCCGGCGTCTTCGAGTACAAGATCGATTTCGGCCCCGGCTACCGCATCTACTTCGGCAAGCAAGGCGAAAGCCTTGTGATCTTGCTCGGTGGCGGCACGAAGAAACGGCAGCAACAGGATATAGCGCGGGCGCAGGAATTCTAAACAGACTACAAGCGGCGAAAGAAAAAGGAGACTCAGTAATGCTACTCACCCACGACTTCAAGGAAACCATCCGTGCGCGCGCCCAGCGCGACCCGGATTTCCGGCAAGCCCTTTTGTGCGAAGCCGTAGAGTGCATCCTGAACGGAGACTTGGAAACTGGCAAGTCCGTCCTGCGAGACTACGTCAACGCGACGCTTGGGTTTCAAGACCTGGAAAAGCGTACGCAGATTGCAGCCAAGAGTCTGATGCGCAAGCTCGGGCCTAAAGGTAGCCCCTCCGCAGCTAATCTTTCCAGCATCCTCACCGCCCTACAGAAGACTGAAGGCGTGTACTTTGAACTTTCTCTGAGACGCCATTGAAAAAGCTGCCTCATTGCTCTGGTCCGGATATCTTCCGCCCCGCCCTCGCCCATCTCAAGCCGACTGAACGATCTTTCTTCCCACCGTCACCAAAGCTTTGGCAGAAAGCGTCCGACTCGCCCCATATAAACCCTGTACTGCTCCCCAAAGCGCTCGATCAGATACTTCTCTTCGATTCGCGTACGAATCGCCAATAGCGTAAAGATCACGCTTGCTCCAAGAGGCGTCAGCCACGTTCCCAACGCAAGACCAAGGCTCAGCCCCAATACCAGCACTCCGGTGTACATGGGATTCCGGACAAAACGGTACGGCCCGAAGTCGACGAACGTCGCATTCTGCCGCGTGATCACCGTGTCGGTAAGGTTACGCCCGAGTGTGTGGAACATCCAAAGCAGCCAAGCGACACTACACCCAAAACCACCCAAGCCAACCCATCGCGCCCATTCCGACACCGGAACGCTGCTCCATCCAAGCCAAGCCGGATTCCAGAGCCAGGACACCGTCGACCCAACGATCAGCAAGCCCGTCAGACGAATCCCAATCAGTAGGGGCCAACCCTCCTTAGTACGGTCCAGCCGCTCACCTGATCGCTGGGATTGGACCCTGTAATAGCCGCCCACCGTGACAAAAAGGACGCTAATTGCGATGAGGCTGACCCGGAACACTTCTGGCATAGGTTGACCCTACTGAAATCCCCAGGCTGTGTCAAGGCGATCCCGCCTAGCCGCTGTCCATCCGGTAATACCGCTTCACCACCTCCATCGTCGGCTTCTTCCAGGGCGTCAAACTCCGGTCATCGGGCACCACATCACCATGCGCGCTCACCTTCCACGGATACATCCCATAAAACCAGGGCTGCTTCCAGAAGGCCGCCATCAACGCCTCATAGCAACGAGCCGCATCCCGTCGAGGCTCGCTCCAGGGTTCCCTGTGCGACCCCGACACACTCGCAAACCCCACTTCCGTCAGAATCACTGGACGGTCAAACTTCCTCTGCACCGTCTCCACAGTCCGAATTAGTGGCGAAAAATCCACTCCGGAGCCCGCATTGGTACGCCCCGATACCGCACCCTAACCCCCTGCCTTTTCCACAAGCGCCGTCGCAGCAAGATAGGCCACTCCCACATCGCCGCGCCCCGCGAGAAAGCGCAAATCGATAGCCTACTCCACGCCCAAAGCGGCTCTGCGAAGGCTGCGCTAGCGCACGCCAGCAGGGTGAATCTGGCCCAATACCACCGCATGTTTTGCTCCTGTCGCACTTGGCAAATTTGCTGCGATCCCCAGTTTCGTCGCCGCTGCCAGAAACGCAAACGCCATCGCTTCTTTCGCGTCCGCCGGAACCCCAACGTCGGAAATGGTATGCACATAACTCTTCGGCAACAGGCCCTGCAACTCTGCCATCAACAACGGATTGTGTACGCCGCCGCCCGACACCAGACACTCATCCACCGTAAACTTCGGCGCAATAAAGCGTTCAATGCCCTCGGCGATACTCGCCGCCGTAAACGCCGTTGCCGTCGCAATCAAGTCCTCGACTGGCAAACCGGTCGCAACCAGCTTCGCAATCAGCGCCTCTCCATACTGCTCCCGCCCCGCCGACTTCGGCGGCTGCTTCAGAAAGTACTTGTCCTTCAGAAGCCGTTGCAGCAAAGGACGATTGAGCGTCCCCTTCCGGCCCAGCTTCGCGTCCTTGTCATAGCTCTGCTTGCCCTTGGTCGCAAGCGCCGCCAACTGGTCGATCACCATATTTCCCGGCCCTGTATCGAACGCAAACACATCGCTCGCCTTCGCCCGCTTCGGCAGCGCATGAACGTTCGCGATACCGCCGATATTGATCGCCACGCGATTCACCTGCTCATGCGTCAGCGTCATCCAGTCGAAAAACGGCACCAGTGGCGCACCATGTCCACCCGCCGCCAAATCCCGCGCGCGAAAGTTCGTAATCGTCTCGATCCCCAGCCGCTCGGCGATCACCGCCCCCTCGCCAATTTGCAAACTACACCGTGGCCCCTCATGATAAATCGTCTGCCCATGACAACCCACCAGCTCGATCTTCTTCACCTTCAGATCCAGCACCGCCTGCGCATACAACTCGGCCAGCTCAAAGCTCAGCCGCGCAATATCCCGTGTATGGCACTCGGCATTCGACACCGCCAGGATCCGTTTCCTTAATGCCGCCGGATAAGGCGTACTCCGAAACGCAACCAGTTCCAGCTTCGGCCATTCGATGTCTACAACCGCCACATCGATCCCGTCAAGGGAAGTTCCGGACATGATCCCCGCAACACGCATTACTGCAACTCTTTCTGTAACTCAGCCAATATCTGTAACGCCTCGATCGGACGTAACTCATCAAGCTTCAAAGCCCTGATCCGCGAGGCGATATTGCCGCCCACCGGCTCAAACAACTGGATCTGCATCGGCTCCGCCGGCTTCTCCCCCGGAGGCGTCAATTGCTGCTTCTCATGCAGCGCGAGAATCTGCCGCGCCCTATCGATCACAACATCGGGCAATGCAGCAAGCCGCGCCACTTCGATCCCAAAACTCTTGCCCGCCGCCCCCGGTTCTACCTTGCGCAGGAACACAATTTGATCGCCCGATTCCTTCACCGACACATGCAGATTCCGCACCCCCGGCAGCGTCTCTTCGAGACTCGTCAACTCATGATAGTGCGTCGCAAACAGCGTCTTCGCCCCCACCCGCTGGTGCAGATACTCCACCACGCTCCAGGCCAGAGCCAGACCGTCATAAGTCGAAGTTCCGCGCCCGATCTCATCGAGCACCACCAGGCTCCGTGAGGTCGCCGTGTTCAGAATCAGCGCCGTCTCGGTCATCTCCACCATAAAGGTAGACCGTCCGCGCGCCACATTGTCCGAGGCGCCAATCCGCGTGAACACCCGGTCCACAATCGGCAACACCGCCTCATCGGCCGGTACAAAACTGCCAAGCTGCGCGAGAATCGATAACATCGCCGCCTGCCGCAAGTAAGTCGATTTACCTCCCATGTTAGGCCCGGTAATCACCGCCACAAACTTGTTGTTGTCGAGATACAAGTCATTGGGGATGAAGCGGGCCGCCTCGGCTGCCACCAGGCGCTCTACCACCGGGTGCCGTCCACCGGCCACGCGAAACTCACCATTCTCGGAAAAGCGCGGCCTGACCCAGCGTCCGCCCGCCGCCACTTCCGCTAGTGAGAGCAGCACATCGAGCTCGCTCAGCGCCGTCGCCGTCTGGCGTATCGGGCCCGCAAAGCTCGCGGCAAAGGCCCGCAACTGTCCAAAGATCTCCTTCTCGATCGCGAGGATTCGTTCCTCCGCCTCAAGGATCTTCACCTCAAGCTCCTTCAACTCGGGCGTCGTGTAGCGCTCGGCATTGACAAGGGTCTGCTTGCGGTCATAGTCTGCCGGCACAAGATGCAGGTTCGACCTCGAGATCTCAATGTAATAACCGAACACATTGTTGAAGCGAACCTTCAGGCTCGAGATGCCCGTACGCTCCCGCTCCCTTACTTCCACTTGCGCCACATATTGCTTGCCATTGCGCTGTATGTCGCGTAACTGATCCAGATCTTCATTGACGCCATCGCGGATCACGCCACCATCGGCCAACACCACTGGCGGCTCGGGATGCATCGCACCCAGCACCCGCTCCCGCAACTCCCTTAAGTCCACCATCTGCCCATTGAGGCCGCGCAGCAACTCACACTGGAACCGCCGCAACACCTCTTGTATCCCCGGTGCCTGATCGAGCGACTTCGCTAGCGACAACAGCTCTCGCGGCCCCGCCGTGTTCATCGTCACCTTCGCGAGCAAGCGCTCTATGTCATAGACCGCACCCAGCTTCTCGCGCAACCCGGCCCGCGCAATCGTCGCCGTCGATAGCTCCGCTACCGCATCGAGCCTTGCCTCGATCTCGGCCTGCTGGACGCTCGGCCGCATCAGCTTGCGGCGCAACAGGCGCGCCCCCATCCCGGTCACGGTCTCATCGAGAACCGATATCAAAGTCGAACTCCGCCCCCCTCCCAGGTCAGCCGAAAACAGCGGCTCCACCAGCTCCAGATTCCGCACCGTCACCGGGTCGAGCACCATCGCTTCGCCGCGCTCATAGTAAGTTGGACGGTCCAGGTGATCGAGCGCCGCCTTCTGCGTGTCCCGCAAATAATGCAATACCGCACCCGCCGCCGACACTGCCAGCGGATGCGGCCCCAGCCCGCAACCATCAAGCGAATGCAGCTTGAAATGCTCCTTCAAAATCCGCTCGCCGTAATCGAAATCAAACACCCAAGGCTCCAGCGTCGTGTGCAGGCGCGGCAACTGAGTGTCCTTTACCGGCAGCAGTACTTCCTTGATGTTCAAGGTCTCGACCATCGCCCCAAGCTCGGACGCCGCAAGCTCGGTAACCCGAAACTCGCCCGTCGAAACATCTACATAAGCGAGTGCCGCGCGCGTCAAGTCCTTCGGATCACGATGCACCGCCCCCAGGTAGTTGTTCTCCTTGGACTGTAAGATATTGGCTTCCGTAGCCGTCCCCGGAGTAATGACACGTGTGATCTCGCGGTTCACCAGTTTCTTGCCCGGCCCTGGCAAATCCATCTGCTCGCAGATCGCCACGCGGTGCCCGCGCTGGATTAGCTTGGCGATGTAGCCTTCGCTCGAGTGATAGGGCACGCCACACATCGGCGTGCCATGCCGCGCCGTCAAGGTGATGCCAAGATCGCGCGCCGCCGTCACCGCGTCTTCGAGGAACAACTCGTAGAAGTCGCCCAGACGGAAAAGCAGCAGGGCATTTGGAACTTGCTGCTTGATCGAGTGATATTGCCTCATCAGCGGCGTCGCTTCTTTATCCGCCATTAGGCATACAAACCACGCAGCTTGATCGTAAACGCCACCCGGTCGATGGCCAGCATATACGCTGCCGTCCTATTGTCCACCCCGTGCTTGTCCGCATAAGTTACAACATCGCGGAAGCTCGCCACCATCAGCTCTTCAAGGCGATCGTTCACCAACTGCTCGTTCCAGAAATAACCCTGCCGGTCTTGCACCCACTCAAAGTAGGACACCGTCACCCCACCCGCGTTCGCCAGAATATCGGGGATCACGAAAATCCCTTTCTCCTTCAGCACCGGGTCGGCCTGCGCGGTCGTCGGCCCGTTCGCTCCCTCGGTGATGATCTTCGCGCGGATCTTGTGCGCATTGGCCGAAGTGATCACGTTCTCCTTCGCCGCCGGCACCAGTACATCGCATTCCAGATACAGCGCTTCGTCCTTGTCGATGTTCTCGCCGCCGTCGAAGTCGACAATCGAACCGGTCTCGTTGCGGTGCTTGAGCATGGCCTCGATGTCGAGACCATTTGCGTTATATACTGCGGCATCCCATTCGACAATCGCCACTACCTTCAGGCCCGCCTGGGACATCAATCGAGCCGACTGCCCACCGACATTGCCAAAGCCCTGCACCACCACGGTCACATTCTTCGGGTCGATCTTGAGTCTCTTCAGCGCCTCAAGCGTAACGATCAGGCAACCTCGTCCTGTCGCCTCGGTCCTGCCGCGCGAACCGCCGAGATCCAGTGGCTTGCCTGTCACGACAGCCGTCACCGTGTATCGCTTGTGCATCGAGTAGGTGTCCATGATCCAGGCCATCGTCTGCTGGTTGGTGCCAAGATCCGGTGCCGGCACATCGAGTTCCGGCCCGATCACGTCGATCATCTCGGCCGTATAGCGCCGCGTAATCCGCTCCAGCTCGCGTTGCGAAAGGATCGACGGATCGCAAATCACACCACCCTTGCCGCCGCCAAAAGGGATGTTCACGACGGCGCACTTCCAGGTCATCCAGCTCGCCAGCGCCCTCACTTCGTCCAGCGTCACATCGGGCGCATAGCGGATTCCACCCTTGGCGGGGCCTCTCGCGATCGAGTGCTGTACCCGATAGCCGGTAAAGACTTCGAGCCGTCCGTCGTCCAGTTCCACCGGAATATGGACTATCACTTCACGTGCCGGTGAACGTAAAACTTTGCACATTCCTTCGTCCAGGTTCAGTGCTTCGGCGGCCAAGTCGAAACGCGCTTCCGCAGCTTCTAGCGGGTTAAGCTCGTCATGGTGAGCGGGCATTATGCGATCCTTTTCAATTACAGTATGGCAGCAAGCTTGTTCTCTCAGACGCGCCGGACTTTCCTTCTAAGTGCGGCAAAGAAGCCTCTCTCGATCGGCGGCATCCGCTTCGGGATCGAGACGACTTCACGCTCCAAACGCCGCTATCTACACATCCACGGCAACGAGTCGACAGCCCGCGATGTCCTCCGGCAACACGCTAAAGCCCACAATGGTATCTACTTCTTTGTCGTTGGCGACAAGCGGATGGTCCCAGTCGGCGATTGCCTCATCGACCCCAATCGCATGTTCACCCCCGACGGTGCCCGTAAGAGCCTCGAGCGTTGGAACAAGTCTAAAACCGCCGCCCAGATCGATGCCGCCATGGCTATGCTCGACCGCGACCGCGACAGCTTTCTCAAGACCGTCATCCCGCCCAAAGGCGGCCTCATGATTGCCCTGCACAACAACTCCGACGGCTACAGTATTCAGGACGAGCTCGCCATCAGCGACAAGGTCTCAATGCCCGATCCGGACCATCCCCGCGACTTTATGCTCGCCACCAACGAAGCCGACTACGAAAAAATAGCCAAGGGGCGCTTCAATATCGTCCTTCAAAAGTCCGTGCGGGGCGACGATGGTAGTTTCTCAGTACTAGCCGCAGGACGGGCTATACGGTACGTAAATATCGAAGCTGCCATTGGGAATTTTGAAAAACAGAAGGCAATGCTGAGCTTTCTCGAGATAGTACTTCGTTAGTCCGGGTACTCCTTAGGGCAAGTCCTATAGGACTACCATCGTCTTGGTACCAGAAGTACCCTTCTCCCATAGATCAAACTATTTTGCTGATTTATTCTCAGGTCAGTGAAGCACATGACATTTCAATTCCGAACAACAATTTTGGCGACCAGCGCTTTTCTGGTTCTCGCCGGTACAGGCCAGGCAGCAACGCTCGCTTACATTCGTGACGCACCGGGCGGCACGAACAGTGCCGGTAATCCTCCCGGCGTCTTTCTCACTGGCGCAGTGCGCAGTGGAGTTGGCTCGATCAACAGCGCCTGGAGCGGGGGAGCAGGCACCTTCGATTTCGAGCTTAGCCTGGACGGCGCAAGTGGCGACTACTTCTCGTTGCTCACCTACTGCGGCGATCCCTTGCGCTCTCTGACTGTCGGCCCATCCGGTGGGCTTGGCGGAGAATTTAGCGTCGTCACAATGGGCGCATTTGGCTACTCAGCCCGCGCCATCGACGCAATTCAGCTCCTCTGGGGCAACGCTTTTGCCGAATCCCAAACCAGCGCCACAAAGGCGTCCGCCTTCCAGTTCCTGATCTGGGAATACATTGCCGACTCGGTTTTCGACCTCGCGGCTGGAGTCATAAAAGTCTCCGACACCGATGTTCAAAACCAGGTCAATGTCTGGAACAGTAACCTCGATGGCTGGACCACTCGCGCCAGTCTTCTCGTGCTGGACGGCCTGGCGGAAAACAAGCAGAGCTTCTTCCTCCAGCAAACTGCGAGGCCAGTACCCGAATCTCCAAATCCCGAGCCCGCTACCTACGCCATGATCGGTGCGGGTTTGCTCACTCTGGTCTATGCCCGGCGAAGGAAGTAATTCTTCCGCCTTGCTTGTCTCCCAATCGAATCCTCTCGTGCCGGCCTTTTCGAAGGCCGGCCATTTTTATGGTGCGCCGAGCATGTTCGACAGCTTCAAGGTGAAAGTCCTTTTCACAACCTGATGGAGGTGAATTGATAGCGAAGCGCAAGGGCGTCGTCGCGAGGCGGGGTCTCAAAGAAGCGTGGAGCAAACGCACGAGCCGATGTACAAGAACCGGATCTGAGGCATACGCTGCCGGACGAGCGGGCATAGGATCGCGAAGTCCATATCCATCAAGGGCGCTGGTTGCAAATTCGGCGGTTGCGTGCGGAAGGCGGTCGAACTTACCTCGGGAGATCTGCCGTTGGTTGTGGAATCACAACTGAGGGTCGAGCAATCGGTCCTGATCGGGTGGCAGAATATCCAGCTAGTGTTGGCCTTCTGGGATGAGAGTAGGAGTGAAGCTCCGAGGGTATCCGTGGAAGGGACCGAATCGTTTGCGGCGAAGCGCGGGACAGAAAGCCCGGCCATTGACGAACAGTGGATGGAGGAAGTCTGCGAGCAGGCATTGAAGCGAGTCAAGGCCAACAAAGGCAGCCCTGGGATGGATAGGATGACTGTTCAGCAGTTGCTAGGGTACCTGAAACAGCATTGGCCAACAATCCGGGAACAGTTGTTGAGTGGGACCTATAAGCCGCAACCGGTGAAGTGGGTGGAAATCCCGAAGCCGGATGGAGGGATGCAGGTACTGCAACGCAAGTGGGACCGGACATTTTCCGAACATAGCTACGGGTTTCGTCCTGGGCGGTCAGCGCATCAGGCGGTGGAACAGGCGCAGAAGTACATCGCCGAAGGATATCGCTTGGTGGTGGATCGGGATTCGGAAAAATTTTTCGACCGGGGGACCCACGACAAACAGATGGCCAAGATTGCCGAAAGGGTCAGTGACAAGCGAATGCTGGGGCTGATCTGGACGTTTCTTTCGGCTGGTGTATTGGAAGAGGGGTTGGTGAATTCGGTAGATGAAGGAACTCCGCAAGGCGGTCCTTTATCGCCATTGCTCAGCAACATTGTGCTTGACGAGTTCGACCAGGAGTTGGAGCGGCGCGGGCTGCGGTTTGCGAGATATGCGGACG